>JAZLJM010000047.1:0-24197 GCA_045617805.1 Pseudobutyrivibrio sp. | reverse complement strand
AGATTCATGAACAGCACTTGCCATACGGCTAGCAACAAATCGTTTCCAAATCAACTGATATAATCGCAACTGGTCTCTTGTAAGAGAAGACGCAAGATCTGATGGAACGCGATTCACATTGGAAGGTCTGATTGCTTCATGCGCATCCTGAATCTTGGCACCATTTGCCTTTACGCTGCCACCTTCGGAAAGATATTGATCGCCATAAACATTTCCAATAAAACTTCTTACACTTGCATCTGCCTCTTCTGAAATACGCGTAGAGTCGGTACGAAGGTAAGTAATCAAACCTACAGTACCCTCTCCTTTGACATCAACGCCTTCATACAACTGCTGTGCAATACGCATGGTCTTTTGAATTGGGAAATTCAAAGCCTTTGACGCTTCCTGTTGCAAGGTACTAGTAGTAAAAGGCAATGGAGCCTTCTTTTCTCTTGTACCGCGCTTAATATTTCCAATAGAAAAGCTTGCGCCATCTAAATCCATCATTATCTTATCAAGACTTTCCTTATCAGAAATGTCCTGTTTTTTACCGTTTTTGCCATAATATTTGGCAACAATAGGCTTTTTTGAAAGATCCGTATCTAAAAGAACATCTAATGTATAATATTCCTGTGGAATAAATTCTTCGATTTCTTTTTCTCTATCACAAATAATTCGAAGAGCAACAGACTGAACTCTACCTGCCGACAAGCCACGCTTTACCTTTGCCCAAAGTAATGGTGAAATCTTATAACCCACCATTCTGTCAAGCATACGACGAGCCTGCTGTGCATCAACTAAATCCATATCTATCTCACGAGGATTCTTAAGCGAATTTTTAACAGCAGTCTTTGTAATTTCATTAAAAGTAATACGATATACCTTCTTACCTTCAAGATTTAACGCTTTTGTTAAATGCCATGAAATAGCTTCTCCCTCACGGTCGGGATCGGTTGCGAGATATATCTTTTCAGCTTTCTTAACTTCTTTACGCAGTCCTGCAAGCAATTCACCTTTTCCACGAATTGTAATATATTTTGGTTCGAAATTATTTTCTGGATCAAACCCAAGCTGACTCTTTGGCATATCACGCACATGCCCCTGTGAAGCCATTACCTCATAATTTGAACCAAGAAATTTCTTGATTGTATGAACCTTTGCTGGTGACTCAACAATAACAAGATTTTTTGCCATCTATAACTCTCCTCAAACTAAGTATTTATTTCTAGTTGTGAAATCGTTGTCAAATATACAACATATTTTTGTGTTTTTCAAGTTCTACCCACAAATCACATATTCATTTTTAAATACTTCTTTTAATAAACCGAAGTTTACAAGTGAAAAAATAACAGAAATCAAATGCAAATAATCTATTCCACTTTTTTCTTGAACTGTAGCAATACTAATGGGATAAAAATCAAAATAACTATACACCAAAAGTTGCTCCTTTGTTAACGTCGAAATTTTATTTTCTTCTTTTTTTACTCCGATAACAGGCTTTGTAATTGTCGGTGATAATTCCTCTAAGAGTCCATCTATTGAGCAAATAACGCCCGCCCCCTGTGTGATTAATTTGTTACAGCCCTCAGAAAGCTTATCACCCACACGACCAGGAACAACATAAATATCTTTTCCCTGTTCTAATGCTAAATCAGCCGTAATCAAAGAACCCGACTTTAATCTTGCTTCAACAACAATAATACTTTTTGAAAGCCCCGCTACAATCCTATTTCGTATCGGAAAATTTTTTGCAGTAGATTTTGTTCCAATTGGAAACTCCGAAACAACAGCACCATGTGAAGCAATTTCTTCATATAATAAATGGTTTTCCTTAGGATATATTTCATCAACGCCATTTCCCAATACTGCAACAGTCGCTGATTTTCCCTGCAAACACCCAATATGCGCAAACGTATCAATACCTTTTGCCATACCACTGACTATTGTAAAGCCTGCATCTGATAATTCTTTACCAAGCAGACTTGCCATATGCTTTCCATACTCAGAGCAACCCCGGGCACCAACTATAGACACCGTTTTATCTAATTGAGGAAGCTTTCCATAATAAAACAGTCCATAGGGTGGATTATAAATTGTTCGCAACTGTTTAGGATAATCATCATCCTCAATAGTTACAAATGAAAATGGTGTTTTTATAAACTCATCATAAATTCTTATCAAATCCGATTTTGAACGATTTAAAATAAAATCCTCAACCTCCGTTTTTGACAAAACTAAAGAATCCAAAAGCTCCGACTTTGTAGCAAAATATACATGATATGCATCGCCAAAATATTCATAAAGTTTATATTTTTTTGTCAAAGAAATTTCCTTAAATGACAACCACCACAGCTTATACAGTAAAATTTCCATCAGATATGCTCCTCCCAAAATTTTTTATCTAAATTTTTGTAAATAAGAGCCTCCTGAAGATTTTCTATTGAAATATTTGAATTTCCCTGCATATCTGCAATTGTACGTGCGACACGTAAAATCTTATGATAAGTTCTTGCTGTTAATTGATACTTTTCATAAGCGTCCTTCATAAAAGAAACCCCTGCAGCATCCAAAGAACAATACTTGTCAATTTTGTCAGCAGGAATATCACTGTTAAAATTGAAGCTTTCATTTTTGTAACGCTCATTTTGAAGCTGATGACATCTAACAACTCTTAAACGAATTGTTTCTGAGGATTCATTTTTTTGCTCCGAAATTATATCCGTAAAATTAACAGTAGGTGCTTCAACACAAATATCTATACGATCAAGTAAAGGCTGCGAAATTTTGCCTATATAGCGCGAAATAGAAGCCTTTGAGCAATGACATCGATTCAAATCCGGATAGTACCCACAGCTACAAGGGTTCATCGCCGCAACTAAAACAACATTTGCCGGGAACGTATATGAGCCATTAACACGTGAAATCGTCACCGATTTGTCCTCAAGCGGTTGTCTTAGCACTTCAATAGTTTTCTTCTGAAATTCAGTCAATTCATCGAGAAATAACACACCTGAATGCGCTAGTGATATTTCTCCCGGCTTAGGATTACTTCCACCTCCAGTCAATCCATACTCTGATACAGTATGATGCGGAGCTCTAAAAGGACGTTTCTTTATCAAGCCTTTTCTTTCATCAAATTTTCCACAAACAGAATAAATCTTTGACAATTCAATCTGTTCATCCTTGTTTAAAGGCGGTAAAATCGACGGAATGCACTTTGCAACAAATGACTTACCTGCACCCGGTGAACCAACCATAAGCAAATTATGCATTCCAGAAATAGCGACCTCACAAGCTCTTCTAAGCTGAGGCTGTCCATTTATCATCGAAAAATCATAATCACCAAATTGCACCTCATCCGAATCATCAATTGGTGCACCTTCAACCTCCTGTTCAGCAATCGTACCTTCGTTTAAGAAATCAATTACATCCTTAAGCTTATTAACTCCAATTACAGTGATATTTGGAACAAGTCTTGCCTCATTTATATTTTTCATAGGAACGATGCAAATTGACTTACCCTTTTCTCTTGCCTCCAAGACCATAGATAAAACACCATTTATAGGTTGAATTGCACCTGTAAGCGATATCTCACCAATAATACAAATATCATCTAAGCTTTGCGACTGAATGATTCCAATTGCAGATAAAATCGCTATCGCTATTGGTAAATCAAAGCCAGAGCCTGTTTTCTTAATATTTGCAGGCGACAAATTGATAGTTATTCTTTTGATAGGTAAACAATACCCCTCATTTTTTAAAGCGGCACGCACACGTTCTTTGGCTTCCTTTACTTCTCCAGACAAGCAACCGACCATTTCAAACAATGGCATACCATCAGAAATGTCTGCCTCAACAGAAACCAACTTCGAGTCAATTCCAAAAATTGTGGCAGTATTAACAACACTAAACATTTTTTATTTGGGAATAAATTAGATAATTAAATAAGAAAACAGTGGTATATTAACACACCACTGTCTTCATTGTAAAGAGTTTTATCGAGGTCTTTCTACAAGACCAAGCTTTTTATGAACCTTACGTAAAGTCTTATTTGCAAAATATGCTGCCTTTTCATCATTTTCTTTAATGCATGAATCAATATAGGCTTTATCCTTTTCAAGCTGCGCACATCTTTCATGGAATGGTGCAAGCATATCTGCGACAGCCTCACCAACAGCAAGCTTAAAATCACCATAGCCCTTGCCATCAAATTCTTTTGTAACCTCATCCATAGTCTTATCTGTAACAACACCATAGATTTCCATCAAATTAGATACACCTGGCTTATTTTCTCTATCGTATCTAACCTCTGCATCAGAATCTGTAACAGCCTTCTTGAACTTTCTGATAATTGTGTCTCTATCATCAACAAGGTAAATTGTGGCATTTGCATTTTCGTCAGACTTTGACATTTTCTTTGTTGGCTCAGCAAGCGACATAATTCTTGCTCCTGCCTTTGGGAAAAAGCCTTCTGGAATAGTGAATACATCACCATAAATATTATTAAAACGCTCAGCAATATCACGGCAAATCTCAAGATGCTGCTTTTGGTCTGCACCAATTGGAACCAAGTCTGCCTGATATAAAAGAATGTCAGCAGCCATCAAAGAAGGATATGTATACAATCCTGCGTTGATATTATCAGCATGCTTAGCTGATTTATCCTTGAATTGTGTCATTCTGTTAAGCTCACCCATATAAGTAAAGCAATCTAAAATCCAACCAAGCTCAGCATGTGCTGATACATGTGACTGAAAATAGATGCAGTTCTTTTGAGGATCTAAGCCTGCAGCAACATACTGTGTATAAATTCTTCTAGCATTCTGCTTAAATTCAGTAGGATTCTGACGAACTGTAAGCGAATGTAAATCCATTACACCAAAAAAGCAATCATATTGCTCATTAAGATTAACCCAGTTTTTTAATGCGCCAATATAATTTCCTATTGTGAGCTTTCCAGTGGCCTGCATACCACTATAAAGCACTTTTCTTTCTTTCTCCATGATATTCTCCTTACTCATTATGTAAAATATTTTTGCGTATATATGAATTAGTAGCAGCCTCTCCATTTTCAGCCAGATATTTTAACAAATGATAAATCAAATCATACGTCTTATCATTCATCATATATTTATCTCTTCCACGCTCAAAATATTCAAGAGCACTACTATCTGTATACTTCTCTTTTTGATAATTCTTGCATGCAGCGACTCTGTCGCAATACATTTCAACAACATAATTCACAGGCATTGGCATACCTGTCATACAGTGATTTCCTTCGAGACCATAATCAATCCAGTATTCAAAGTGATGTTTATTTCGCCCCTTATGATGAAGCCACGCCAAAGAAACACCCTTATCTTTTCTTTCAGCATTATTAGGACTCATATTTCCCTGATAATACTTTACTCCTACAAAAAATTCTGTCGGCGAATACTTTGACAAATCATGCAAAAGGCCCTGCTTATACAAACCAACTGAAAAACAGGCCTTCATAACCAGATGTCTATGGTGCGTAATAGTCTTAAAGTGTGCAAAAAACTTATTCATTTTAAACCTTCATTCCAATTAATACAGACACTGATGAACCTGGCACCTTGATAGACTGCTGATTATTAATAATCTTTGGTTCAAAAGTACTTTTATCATCAAAATCTGCCGTATTACAAATCAAGCGCCACCTCTTTTTATTTGCAAGCAATGGCAACGCCATCTCCATTTCATCATAATGAAAATTGTAGCAAACATAGACTTCTTCATTTTCATCAGCATAGGCACCTGAATATAAAACGCCAAGAGCCTTTTGCTCTTCTCCTACATTCATCATCCAAGGCTCATTACCATGAAATGACATATCTGGAAGTCCAATATGCAAAGAATCATTCATGCAAAATGCATTTTCTGGATGGATACATTTGTGCTGCTTACGAAAAGCCACAAGCCCCTCCACAAAATTAGATAAAATATTTTTATTTTTAGTTTTAGAAAATACAGTATATCCAATAGCATTATCCTGGCAATATGGATTATTATTTCCTTCATGCGTTGCAGCTAGCTCATCTCCAGCAACAATTAGAGGAATTGCCTGCGATAATAATAACGCGGCAAAGCTATTTCTCATCTGTAAAAATCGATTAGCATTTACGTATTTATTATTTGTTTTTCCTTCAACTCCATAGTTAAAGGAATAATTCGAATTATTTCCATCGCGATTGTTTTCGCCATTATCGAGGTTGTGTTTTTCGCCATATGAAAAGGAATCCCACAGAGAAAATCCACAAACACTAGAAGTATAATTTACAAAGCCATATACATCATTTTGTCTTCGCATATGATTTGCAAACTGCACCATACTTCCATTCATATGATTTTGTATCTGACGAGTCACATACATAAATGAATCATTGTAAATAAACAAATGCTTCCTGCCACATTCATTTAATAAAATATCATCAGAAATATACTCAACAAAAATCTTTGTATTAGCCAAATATGGTTCCTGGGCAATTCGTGCGACAGGAACATTTAAGCCAATCAAATGAAAGCCATCCACGTGAAAATATCGTACATAATATTTCAAGCAATCAATAATATAATCAGTTCCAACCTCTGATGAAAAAGATAATTCTAAAATCACCTCTATCTGATTTTCATGGAGCTTTGAAATCATCTTTTGAAAATTCAAGCAGCACTCACGTGCTCCACCAAAATATGAAGCTTTAGGCGCAAAATAATTTGCATTACCATAGCCCCAATAATTTACTTTCCCAGAAGCTACCGTGTCATAGGTTAATTCACCTTTTTTTGAAATATTTTGTACCTTTTCTAAGAATAATTCCTCAAAATCATAAATTGGCATAAGCTCAAGACTTGTAACTCCAAGCTTCTTTAAATATGGAATCTTAGAAATAATACCTTTATAATTTCCAGCCTTTGACTCTGCTAATTTGTTTCCAAAGGTAAAGCCGCGCATATGAATTTTGTACATAAGCATATCCATTGGCTTAATATCCACCTTGGTATCCTTATAAAACTCATCAATACGACTTATTCCAGCATATGTTGAATATGAATCATTTTTTCTGCCATCAGCATCCTTATATGTATCACGGCCAATAACCTGCGTAGCATATGGGTCAATGTATTCTGTGCCATCCTCTTGAAGCAAATAGCAAAGCTTAGAAAAATCTAAGCCAAACACCTCAACAGAATATACAAGTCCAAAAGCATACTCATCAGTCAATTCAATTTTATGGAGCAACTTCTTAGAATCAATCTCAAAAATCAGGATTGAAAAATCTTTTGTCACAGGTGCCTTTTTTACTGTAAAAACGATACTCTTTGAAGAAGTAACGCGTGCACCATATTCTTTAAAATCGCCTCTCACTAATTTCATATATCAAAAAGCCCCAACTCTTCATTAAAAATTGTTTATGTATAATATTTCTCTAGACATAATTCAAATCGCATTATATCATAATAACGATACTGTAACAAATTTTTTTAACCGATTAAGGAGACGTAATGAACGAAGACGAAGTATTTCCAGTAGATAATGAAGACGATGACATTGTCGTAACAGTAAGTATGGACAATGGCGAAGAAGTAACCTGCGAAATCTTAACAATTTTTGATGTTAATGACCAGGATTATATCGTACTTCTTCCACTAGATAAAAATGGTGAGCCAAACGAAGAAGGCGACGTCATTATTTATCGTTACCTCGAAGATGAAGACGGAACACCTTCTTTAGATAACATCTTAAGTGACGAAGAATACGAAGCTGTTTCAAAACGCTTCAATGAGCTTCAGGATGAAGCCTTCGGAGAAGACTAATCACCCTTAAATTCACTAATAAATCGAGATGGATAACTTCTATCTCGATTTTTTTCGTTTAAGTAAGAAATATATAACCTGTCCTTAGATCTCGTCACCCCCACATAAAACAGCCTTCGCTCGGACTCAACCTCCTCTTCCTTTTGCGCGCGTTTTGTAGGCAGCTTTCCCTCATTTACGCCAATAATAAAAACATTTGAAAATTCCAGCCCCTTGGAAGAATGAAGTGTATAAAGTCCCACTTTCCCCTCACGACACTCAGACTTATTCTTATTTTCAAAATCAATCTTTTCTTTTAAATACTCAATCTTTTCAATTGCCTTTTTTATATTTCTACAATCTCTGATTGTTTCCTGCAAAAAATCCAGTACGTCATAATATTCACTTACCTCTACGCCCTTTTTTATCGAAATTTCCTTTAGATATTCATCATAACCAATAACTTTACGAATATAATTTACTGCAGCATATGCAGACATCTTTGAAATTAGCAGCATATCATTTTCCAAAGCATTTATATTAGAAATTATATTAGAATTTCCAATATAAAATTCTCGCATAGCCTGAAAAGAATATCCATTATCCAGACATTGACGATATAAAAATCGATTTGGCTTATTCAGTATTGAAAGCATTGCACTTCTTGTAACCTTTCCAAGCGAAATATTCAAGTAGGTCAAAATATCTGAAATTGCAAAATGAGTAAAAATATTTGGCATTGAATCCTTTAGATAAAAAGGAATGTTATTACTTATCAATTCTTCTACAACAAAATTTACAAGACAATGATTTCGATAAAGAATTGCGCACTCATCATACTTATACTTTTCGCCTACAAGCTGCTTAATTTCATTTACAATTTTCTTTGCCTCATCCTTTGCAGACTCAGCTTCAAAATAGGTAATAAACGAATCTTCCTTATTCGCATTTATTTCTTTTGAAAAACGAACCTTATTATGCTCAATCAGATATTTGGAATGATTTAAAATATTCCCCGGGCACCTATAATTTTGATTTAACAAAATCATCTTTGCATCCTCAAAATCCTTTGGAAAATCAAGCATTAGCTTCGGATTTGCTCCTCTAAAATCATAAATCGACTGGTCATCGTCTCCTACACAAAACAGATTTCTAGTCCTTGCTGAAAGCATTTTAATAAGTTTGTACTGGAGAAAATTCATATCCTGCATCTCATCAACCATAAAATACGAAAATCGCTTTTGCCATTTTTCAAGAATCGCCCTATTTTGAATAAACATCTCCTCGGCCTTTAAAAGCATATCGTCAAAATCAAAAAGCTTGTACCTGTTCTTTAAAGCTTGGTAATTCTGATAAACCCGCCTAATTTCATCACTATTATGCTCCTTTGACTCATATTTTTCTAAATCACACTGTGTATTGTTGATATAGCTTATCTGAGAATAAACAGAATTAACATAATCAGAATCCGTATTCTCAACCTTGGATAATCTAAGTGCTTCCTCAAGTAGTTGTTTTTGACGAACTCCCATCAAAATATTCTCAGAAGTCAATTTGTACTCTTCGCGCAATATTCCCCAAAATAAAGAATGGAACGTTCCGAAAGTCACAGGTAAAACACTACCTGCCATCTTATCGAAACGTTCCTTCATTTCAATAGCTGCCGCCTTTGTAAAGGTGATAACTAATATTTCATTTGGTGGAATTTTAGTTTCAATAAGCTTATGGATTCGAGTTGTCAGTACCGCCGTCTTGCCCGAGCCTGGACCAGCTAAAACAAGACAAGGACCATCCACATGATTTACAGCATCCTGCTGTGGGCCATTAAGATTCATATAATCCTCCTTAGCCCCCGTAAGCCTATTAAACTATTATTTTAAATAATGTACTATGAAAGCTTTTCAATAGCAGCTCTAATTCTGCTAATTGACTCTTCTTTTCCAAGAATTTCCATCAACTCTGTAGCACCGCCAGGTGTCATCTGCTTTCCTGATACAGCAGTACGAACTGGCCAGAGAACATATCCATTCTTGTACTCATGTTCCTTTGCAAAACCTGATAATAATTCAAAAAGTGAATCATTTGAATAATCATCATGTCCCTCAAGAACAGGCAATAATTCCTTTAAAACTGTAAGTGAAGACTCTTCATTGGTCTTCATCTTTTTGTGAGTGTACATTGAAGAATCATATTCTGGGACTGCATCAAAGAAATCTACATGCTCCTTTATATCTGGGAACACTTCGATTCTTGTCTGAACCATCTTTGCAATCTTCTTAAGGTCGTAATCGCCTTTAATGTACTCCTTCAAATATGGTAAAGCCATCTCATAGAATTTATCAAAATCCATAGCCTTCATATATTCGCTATTCATCCATTTAAGCTTTACAATATCAAAAACAGCTGGAGACTTTGACAATCTACGATAATCAAAAGCCTTTACAAGCTCCTCTAAAGAGAAAATCTCATTGTCATCTTCAGGTGACCAGCCAAGTAACGCAACAAAGTTTACAACAGCCTCTGTCAAAAAGCCCTGCTCAATCAAATCCTCATATGATGAATGACCTGAACGCTTTGAAAGCTTCTGATGCTCTTCATTAGTAATAAGTGGACAATGAATGTACTTTGGAACCTCCCAACCAAAGGCTTCATAAAGTCTATTGTACTTTGGAGATGAAGAAATATACTCATTTCCTCTAACAACATGAGTAATTCCCATCAAATGGTCATCTACTACGTTTGCAAAATTGTAGGTTGGATAGCCATCAGATTTAATAAGAATCATATCATCAAGCTCGGAATTATCAACTGTTACCTCGCCATAAATCTCATCGTTAAAGGTTGTTGTACCTGTACGCGGATTGTTTTGACGAATAACATATGGCTTACCTGCAGCAAGATTTGCCTCAACCTCTTCCTTTGAAAGGCTCAAGCAATGCTTATCATAAATAGAAATCTCTTTGCCACCAATAACCTGCTTACATTCCTCAAGACGCTTCTCGTCACAGAAGCAATAATATGCTTCACCTTTTTCAACAAGCTTCTTAGCATACTCAAGATACAAGCCCTGAGCCTGTCTTTCAGACTGGACATAAGGACCAACACCCTTGTCCTTGTCAGGACCTTCATCATGAATAAGACCTGTAGCAGCAAGTGTACGATAGATAATATCTACAGCACCCTCGACATATCTTTCCTGATCAGTGTCCTCTATACGTAAAATAAAATCGCCACCCTCATGCTTAGTCACAAGATAAGCATATAATGCTGTACGAAGATTTCCTACATGCATTCTTCCTGTTGGTGAAGGTGCAAAACGTGTTCTAACTTTACTCATTGTAAAAATCCTTTCAAATTTTGTAATCCTAAATAATTTTATACGAAAACCTATAAAATTCAATAACAAATTTCAGATGTGCGCATCTTAATTTGAACTACTTCTTCTTGCTGTAGTTCCACAGAGCTTATCAACCGACTTGATAATCTCTTGAATTTCAGGCAAATAATGCTGATGTTCAATCATCAATCTGTCGATTTCATCTCTCTCGTTTTGAATAATACTTTTATTTTCATCAATTCGAGCTCTGATTTTTTGACGACGAACCACAAGACTATGTCTAACCTCAGCCATATCCTCTTTATTCACCAAAGCGTTTGTCTGAGAAATCCAGATTTTTCTATCATGCAAATCAATTTTTGAAAGCAATCTGACGAGCTTTTCATTAAAAAACTGTAAATCCTGATTATTTTTCTTATATCGCTCCTGATCTCGCAAGGTATCCATATACTGCTGCCAGATATATTGTAATTCAGTTGCCGATTGAATCTTGTACTTGTCCTTTTGGAACTCAATTCCATTCGTGACATTAACATATTTCATTCGCTGTACATTTAAAACGCTGATTGCCTGATTCAGTCGAATCACTGAAATATGGCTGCGCTTTTTTATATCATTTTGCTTAAAATATATCAAAGCTCCAGAAACAGCACAAATCAAAAAGAACACCAAAAGCACTGTCGTCAAATCATATTCAGAAGCACTCATCAATACAAATAGCAAAATCATGATTGTCACAAACATCACCAAAACTGCCATAGAAATTTTATGTAAAATCTTTTTCTGATATATAAGATTTTCCTTTTCAATTTCCCAACGACTTTTTTCACCCTCAAGATAATTCATATCACGCTTAACCTTATCCTGATATTTCTCATCTGTCGAAAGTCTGCGGATAATTTGTGGCATCTCATCCTCTTCCTCTGCAATCACACTAAATTGCGTATCAGAAATATTTCGTTTGATTCCTTTAGAATTGTATAATGCCTCCTCAAGCTCCACAATACGTGAAGCTGTATTTCTCAAATCACTACCCATTTCAGTTGGTAGCTCCTCGATAGTTTTTATATCATTCAAATACTTGGTAACAATTCGATATTCTGTCTTCTGTCGTTCCATTTCCTTTGTAGATGCAATAATTTGCTCACAGGAATCTAAGATATAATGCTCTAACTTCTTAGGATCATCCCAACTATCGATTTTTCCAATTCGAGAATAAACTCGATTAAAAGCAGCATCAATTTTATTTTCTGTATTCTGTTTTTTCTTTTTTTTAGAAAAAAGCCCCATTATTCACCCCTAAATTCGGCACATTTTAATATAATAATCCTGCCAATTATCAATTATTTTGGTTGCTACATCAAAGAACATCGTCTCCGAATTTGTTTGAGTAGCTAAATCATTAAGTCTATTATTAAAATCTACAATCTCGTTTTTAGAACTAACCGCTTCAACATTTGCCAAAACAGTATCAACATCCTCTTTTACAACCTGATATCTTTGTACATATGAATCAAACAACTGCTGATTTTTCATACAACGCGCAGCATAAAGCAAGCAATATAAAGACTGCTTCTTTTGATTTTTCTTGTATGCTTCATCAAAACACCTTGTAGCCTCTTCAAAGAAAAATAGCTTCGAAAATGCGCAACCCAAATTATGATAAATATCCCCCTCTACAATACGAGGAATCGTGTTAACCATCCCCTCTGATAAAAGAGTCTCGTATTCATAAATTGCATCAACATATTTTTCATTTGACATAAGTCTATCAGCACGCATCTTCTTACATTCTGCTGGCGACTTATTCTCGAAGGTCTCTATTATAGCAAGCGTTTCTTTTACTTCTTTTGAAGAAGCGTACCCACCTGCCACCAGAATATGTCCGACAAAAATATGTAGCGGTGCAGAACACTTTGCCATATCAAGTAAGTCATTTGAAAGCTTTGTCAGCTTTAATTCTCTGCCAATCCAATTGCAAAGCTCCACTGACATAAAGCTCTTTGACAGTAGATATACGTTGTTTAGGATAAAATAGCTAAGCTCCTCCAATGAGTACACATTTAATGATGCCTCTTCAATATAGAAGGGATTAGCCGCTATGGAATTTTTACAATAAATTAATGTACTCATACCTATCCTCTAAAAAATTTAGTTCAATGAAATCGTATGCTCCCAGCTCTTTCCTGAAGAAGGTGCAATTTCACCAAATCCCAAATCGATTATCTTTATCATTACCTCAGCATCAGATACTGGTGTTGCCTCTATGCGAATTCTTGTTGTTCGATTCTCTCTTGGTGGCATATCCGTAAGCTCCAAAACCTGCGAATGAACCTCTCTTGAATCAGGTCGCTGAACAAAAAATTCAACCTCAGGCTCACCATCAATAATAACCTCACACTCACCCTTAGCCTCATACCAGCTTTCTCCTGCATCAATCAGTGTGAAAAATTTAATATCATTTCCATCAATGATTTTTATTGAAAGATTTAATTTTAAATCATTATCACCTATATAAATAAAAGGCCAATCCTTTAGGCCACTCTTGATATCGCCAGCAAAGCAGGCTCCCTTTGAATAGAGATTTTTGCCAAGAAAAACCTTTCTCCCCTTGCAAAGTCTAGTCAAGGATTCCTTCATCCACTCACCATCAAAGCCATCGCCTACTAGATAAACTGAAGAAATAAGCGAATTTCCAAAAACAGATTCAACAATTCTATCAAAATTAAGGTCCTGGTTTTCAATCAATTCACCATGATTTTCAACCTCAAGTGTAATCACCTGTGGCCTTGTACTTTGATTTCTTTTCATCACTGTCGAAACAAGATTCGTACCACTATAATCAAAAAGTACAACATCATATATAAACAACTCTGGCTTCTGAGAAAGCGCATAATAGTAAAAGCTCTCTCTTCTATCGATTATCATCAAGGAATTCAAATCAACGTCCAATCTGACAGCCACAAAATTCAAAAGCTCCATAAGCTCCATCGAAACCTGATTAACACAAATAACAAGCTTTTCAAGTGAAAACAATGCATTATTTGCCCCAGGTAATGAAAAGAGTTTTTTGAAAAAAATTACAAGAAGCTCTCGAACCTCATATTCCATGCCATCAAGAAAAACCGTCTCCGAACGAATCGCCTTATTTAATAAATCATCAACCTCAACAGCTTCTTTAAGCTTAACTCGTCTTTGAGCCTCCTCTCCAAAATACCACTGGCTCATTCCTATTTTTTTAGAAATGTAGGTTGGAATCGAAAAATTTTCCGCACCTAAAACAGTACTTACAGTAACAGGCTCTTCCATATTTGATTTATAAATACTTAAAAGCGTATTTCTGGCACTTAAATCGATACCAATAAATACATCGCCCTTTTTCGACTCCATAACAAACCTTCCTAAATAGTTGTAAATAAATCCTTTGTCACCTCATCAAGTCCTTGATATTTCTTCATCTGAGCTATCAACTCATTCTTGTCCTGGTAGATTTTGAGGCGGGAAATGTTATTCATAATTGAATATCTTCCCTCAATAACATCAGAGGATGTATCTGAGACAACATGCTTATCAGATAAAACAGCAGTTTCGTCCCTATCCTTATAAATTGAATATTTCAGCTCATCGCCAAAAAATAGTACAAATTCTTTAACAAATAGGCCGTCATACATTTCTATCATCTCTTCATGACAAACCTCGTTGCCATTGATTGAAAAATCAATAGTCACAAGACTATGCTTTCCAGCCTGATATTCAACAAAATACTTATCATAAAGATGGTATTTTATCTGAATCTTGCGGTTGCACTTTGAATAGAAACCAAAGTACTGATTGCGAAATACCGCATCTGCCATAAGCATATCAAGCATATCTAAATCATCCTCATCAAGCTCCTCCTGCAGGCACAAGTATTTCAGCAACGCAATTCGCATACTCTCATTCACATCCATTGCCTTTTTGATGCGATTAAAAATGTAGGCAAAAATTTCTTCCGGAATCTGCACATTTTTTGATAGATACTCGTGTGCCTCATACGTCAGAAAAGCCTCAACAATCATGCGATTTGTTTTTCTAGACATATACGCATCAAATATTTCAAGAATCTCATCACACAACATGTCTCGATACATAACCTGTGTAAGTATTCTTTCAGAGAACTCAACCACATCAAGATTATAATCAGCCGCGCCTTTAAAAATTGAAATCATAACTGAAGTAGGACCGACATAATACAACGACAAGTAATATAAAATATCTTTATGCACTTGACCTTCTGTAATAAGCTTTGCTGCAAGAAGAATCAGAAAATCATCTGATTGATTATCAAGCTTATTTATCATATATCTGCATAGCTTCGTCAAAGTATCAATATTTGCATATAGACAATTTGTCTCCTTCAGTAAATTGTATGCCTCATCATATTTGCATCTAACTAATAGAATATCTAAAACCTGCGTAATAATTTCATTTGGCAATTCATAAAGCTTTGTCTCATGCATAAAATGCTTTTCAAGAACATCCTCTCGATTCGAAAATCTAAGAAACTCTATGAACTTAGGATACATCTTTGCGCGATATTCGTTTGCAATCTGTGGTGTATGCAAAAATTGCTCGATTGACGAAATATCCTCTGCCACAAAATCAGTAGTCTTTGTCTTAAATGCCAAATCATGCAAAATAAACGGAAACGACGAAGGTGCCATCTTACGAAGATTTTCCATGAATCCAAGCGGATTCATAATATCCTCGACTAAATATCCATTTTCGTCTGAAATTAAATGTCCATCAAAATCTTCAAGGAAAATTTTTCCTTCTGAACCCATATAAAGCATATAGGCCTGATGATCATTTACAAGTGCAATTGTAGGAGCTTTAAATTCCTCCTGATACAAAATCACACGCCTGATATTTGGATAAATAACAGCAATTTTTTTCCTGAAAATGAAGCTGGTCAAAAGTTTTGCCAAATCATTATCAAGAAGCCCCATCTCTAACAACTGCTGATAACAAATTGCCAGATTGTCATCTAAATGCCCTTGCTTTAACTGCTCGATAGCAAAGCTTTCTATGGTACGCTCATACTGGTCGTATGTCGTCTTATCCTCTTGCTTATGTAAAATGATATTAGCATACAACAAAGCCTTTCTCTCATATGGAAGATCATTGTTGTATCTAAAAAACATAGTGACAAGCTGTGGCAAACGCTCAACTGATTGAATTGGAACAGCCTGCATATAAGCCTCAAACAAGCCCGGTATATGTAAATTAGCCTCAACCGCAAGTCGATACCACTTGAAATAGCTTTCCTTTTGCTCTGGAGCCTTCAAAACAAAGGTCACAATCGAAAGTAATAAATGTAAATCAGGATAAACCTCGTAGCTTGTTTCAAGAATGCCTAGGGCCTTTTCAGAAAATTCCTTTTGCGTTTCTAATACATGAATCATCTGAATAGCAACATCTCTGGTAATGGCATTATGTCTCTTTGCCCATAATAAAACCTTTAAAGTAAAATCATCAAAAGAGGCTATCAGATATGGATCCTGTAAAAACACATAGTATGCCTCGATATAGAGCGCACTTACCTCGTGTCCTGAACATATCCATTCAGCAATATCTCTAAGCTTTAAGGTAGGATTCTTGATATATTCTTTACGTAAGAAAAGAAGGAACCAGAATATCTGGACATCATCATTGTTTTCCTTAAAAATACCTTCGATATCCTCTGTAATTCGGTCAACATAAGACTCTTCGCGCTCAATCAGCGTACAAAGATAAAGCAAAAATGCCCACTCAGTACTTCTTTTATTCTCAATAGTTCTCTTTAAATCCTGAATAATCCAAAGAGCCTCCTGTCGCTGCTGATTTGTAATAAGGACCAGAGCCTTATATAGTAATATCTGATTTTCTTCAAAATAATCAAACGAAATCTTCTCTAAAACTTCTAATGTCTCTTTAGACCAAACTGCAGACGTGATGCGTTTTAATCGATAATCCTCGTAAAGTCTAAATAACTTGAGCTTGTATGTGTTCTGCTCATGAATAGGCTTTTCAACAACTACTCCCTCTGGTGTAGCAGTTGCCATGATTGTTATCTCCTTATGGATTCCTCTAAAATCCAACGTAATCTTTGCATAGTTCTTACCAGCATGCATTTTTTCTTTATGAACGTAATAATTCATATTGAAAACGGAACCAAGGAAATAATCAGATGTAATATGCTCCTTTTCAACAGAAACAAAATCATTATCTGATTTCACTTCTATATCAATGTATCCCCACGAGCTTCTGATGATTTCAATTTCACTTCTGATATTCTCAGTAACAGCATAATATTCATCATGACGTTCCTTTACATCAAAAGTCATTGAAGCTTTGTAGCCACATGCGACTAAAAACTCATCGACATTTGACGCCATAATGCTCGTCCCTTTAAATCCACGATATAAAAGACGTGTATCCTTATCCTGCGTACTCATAAAATCTTCAAACTGCTTTGAATAGAAAATTGCAACCGCCTCAGAAAATCTACTCTGCGCAAAATCAGCAAAATCCTGTAATGTAGCAATCTCACCAGTTGAACTTAAAAGTGGTCTTTTGGAATATGTAATTTCAAAAGGAATTTCCTGCTCAAGACCATAGAGTATAACTGTAAATTTACCTGCAATTTTTTCATCTGCAAGCATATGCAAATCAGGAATAGAAAAAGAAATTGTACTAATCTGTGAATCAAAAAGAGGTGTCTTAACTGACACATATGGACAATCACAATAAACCATACCCCTGGCATTGATATTGTTTGTACTCTTAACAATAAAGCTGCCCTCGTATGGTTCACCAATAAAACAAGTATCAACAATACTTGTTGTGCTAAATTCAATATTTGGTTTTACATCATCAAATTTATCCTCGGATATCCGATAAATTCTCTTTCTCAAAACTCAAATCTCCCTTTTTGCACAGACTTCACCTAGCATATTTATATAACATTATAGCACAACATATTGTGCTATAAAAAGGTAAAAATAACTATTTTTAGTAAAAAAAATCTAATCATAGTATTCTTTGTAATACAGTGCTAAAATTATATCGTCAAAGACGAGGAGGCGCTATGATTAAACACAAAGACCATTTTCACGGAAGTGATTTAGAAAAAATTGAAAAAATATACAAAATCAAAAAAGAAGACATCATCTCTTTTTCAGCCAATGTAAATCCACTTGGAATTTCAACTGCATTGCGCGAGGGTATAGCAAATCACATCAATTGCATAACCACATACCCAGATAGAGACTATGTCACACTTAGAAATACTATTGCTGACTACTGTAACACTGATGTAGAAAACATCATCGTAGGAAACGGTTCAACCGAACTGATTTCTTTATTCATCCAGATTAAGCAGCCTAAAAAAGCACTTATTCTTGGTCCAACGTATTCAGAATACGAAAGAGAAATTGCACTTGGTCAGGGACATACAGTATACTATCCTCTCAAGGAAGAAGACAATTTCGAATTGGATGTCAATCACTTTGTCAGCCGTCTGACAGAAGATATCGATTTACTTGTTCTGTGCAACCCAAACAATCCTACTAGCAGCGTAATCACCACCTCGCAGATGCGTAAAATCTTAGACGCCTGCAAAGAACGTGGAATCTTCGTAATGGTTGATGAGACATATATTGAATTTGCAGAAGATATGCCAAAATTTACTTCTGTTAGTTTGACACAAACCTACGAAAACATCGTAATTTTAAGAGGTACATCAAAGTTTTTTGCTGCGCCAGGACTTAGACTTGGCTATGCGATTTGCTCAAATGCCAATTTAATGTCCATTATGAATCAAAGAAAAAATCCTTGGACAATCAACTCATTAGCTGTAATTGCCGGAAACCTCATGTTTACCGACAAAACATATATAGAAAAAACTATACAGCTTATCAAATCTGAACGCGCAAGAGTTTATGATATTTTTGAGAAATCCGATAGATATAAACCCTTTTATCCATATGGCAATTTTATTCTTCTAAAAATTTTGGATGAGAATTTGACCAGCCAGGAGCTATTTGACCGTTGTATCAAAAAAGGATTAATGATTAGAGATTGTTCTACATTCCCTTATCTCGACGAAAAATATATTCGCTTCTGCTTTATGAATCCAGAAGACAACGATAGATTAATTTCAGAATTACTAAAATAGTTTTAAAAAATAAGTGCGGCAACCAGAGTAATTTTTCTCTGATTGCCGCACTTTTTTAATACAAAAAAACTCAGTCTTGATGTTTCTTTCTATCTTCAAAATCACGAAGACAGAAAGATCAAGGCTGAGATATTATTTTTTATTTATTCTGAAAATACTCATCAATTGCCTTAGCAGCAGTCTTTCCAGCACCCATAGCAAGAATAACAGTTGCAGCACCAGTTACTGCATCACCACCAGCAAATACAGCATCCTTTGTTGTTGCTCCCTCTTCTGTTGCAATGAGACAACCCTTCTTGTTTGTATCAAGACCAACAGTTGTTGAAGAAATAAGTGGGTTTGGAGATGTACCAAGTGACATAATAACAACATCACACTCAATTTCATACTCACTGCCTGGAATCTCAACAGGACGACGACGACCAGAAGCATCAGGCTCACCAAGTTCCATCTTAACAATCTTGCAGCCCTTAACTGAGCCTTCCTCATTTACAAGAATCTCAACTGGGTTCTGAAGAAGATCAAAGATAACGCCCTCTTCTTTTGCGTGATGAACTTCTTCCTTACGAGCTGGAAGCTCTTCCTCGCCACGACGATATACAACATGAACCTCTGCGCCAAGACGAAGAGCTGTTCTTGCAGCATCCATAGCTACGTTACCACCGCCAACAACGACAACCTTCTTGCCCTTTGCGATTGGTGTATCATAGCCTTCCTTGAAAGCCTTCATAAGGTTATTTCTTGTAAGGAACTCGTTTGCTGAAAATACGCCATTAGCCTGCTCACCAGGAATATGCATGAACATAGGAAGTCCAGCACCAGAACCGATAAATACAGCCTCGAAGCCTTCCTGCTCCATAAGCTCGTCAATTGTAATTGATCTACCGATAATTACGTTCTTTTCAAACTTAACGCCAAGAGCCTTAACATTCTCAACCTCAGCCTTTACAACCTTATCCTTTGGAAGTCTGAATTCAGGAATACCATATACAAGTACACCACCCATCTCGTGAAGTGCCTCAAATACAGTAACATCATAACCAAGCTTTGCAAGGTCTCCAGCAGCAGTAAGACCTGAAGGGCCTGAACCAATAACAGCTACCTTGTGACCGTTTGGAGTAGATGTGTTCTTTGGCTTAACACCATGCTCTCTAGCCCAGTCAGCTACAAATCTTTCAAGCTTTCCGATAGCAACTGCCTCGCCTTTGATTCCACGAATACACTTACCTTCACACTGTGACTCCTGTGGACATACACGACCACATACAGCAGGAAGTGCAGATGACTCAGAAATAATTTCATAAGCCTTTTCAAAATTTCTATTCTTTACCTCAGCAATAAAGCCAGGAATGTTGATAGAAACAGGACATCCCTTCATACACTGAGCATTCTTACAAGAAAGGCAACGATTTGCCTCTTCAACAGCTTCTTCTTCAGTATATCCAAGACATACTTCATCAAAATTAGTAGCACGAACCTTTGGATCCTGCTCTGAAATAGGTACTCTAACTAATACGTCTCCCATTATTTGTCACCTCCACAATTTCCGCAGCCACCGTGATGAGTTTTGCCTTCCTGAAGTGCAAGAAGTGCTTTACCCTCTTCTGTCTTATACTGCTTACTACGTGCCATTGCCTGATCAAAATCAACTAAGTGACCATCAAACTCTGGACCATCTACACATGCGAACTTAACTTCATCGCCAACAACAAGACGACAAGCACCACACATCCCTGTACCATCAACCATAATTGGGTTCATAGATACAATTGTAGGAATATTAAGCTCCTTTGTAAGGAGACATACGAATTTCATCATAATCATTGGTCCAATAGCAACACAGTGATCGAATGATTTACCTGCATCAACAAGTGCCTGAAGCTGCTGGCAACCATTTCCATGGAAACCATATGAACCATCATCTGTTGCAACATAAAGCTCAGTTGCAACTGCACGCATCTCTTCTTCGTAGAAAAGAATATCCTTTGTACGAGCACCGATAATTACTGTAACATTGCAGCCATGCTCATGTAACCATTTTACCTGAGGATAAACAGGAGCTGTACCAACACCACCTGCAATAAACACGATATTTTTCTTCTTTGTATTTGCAAGTTCCTCTTCTAAGCAAAGCTCAGAAGGCTGTCCAAGTGGACCAACGAAATCCTGGAAGCTATCGCCAACCTCAAGATATGACATACGCTCAGAAGATGCGCCAACTGTCTGAAATACAATTGTAATTGTTCCAGCCTCTCTATCATAATCGCAAATTGTAAGAGGAATTCTCTCTCCTACCTCGTCAATTTTTGCAATGATAAACTGTCCTGGCAAGCAACCTGATGCAACACGAGGTGCTTTAACTACCATAAGGAAAATCTTATCTGAAAGCTTTTCCTTTTTCATGATTTGATACATAAAATAACTCCTTCCATTTCTTTATACCAAAAACTGATTTTGAACTTTAACTTATTAACTAAAATAAACTAATTCATCTTCAGGTTTTTCACTTAATTCAACTGTCTGTGGATATAATACAGGACCTTTGCCCTTATATTCCTTCGCAAATTCTACTCTAACAGTAGCTGTAATGTCAATCCAACATTTATGTTCTAGTGAAGATGCCTTATCCCACTTGCATTTCATACCCAAAAATTGGATATCCTCCACACAACAAGTCATGGCAAATCTACCTGGAACAAATACATCTCTGCGAAGCTTTCCATCATTAGGATTATAAACAAGTCCAAGAAAATGAACTGTTTTTCCATCATACTTCTTTGGATTCTCCATACAATCCATAAACCAAATTGCATAATCAGCATCTGAAATTTCAATAACATCAGCATTTATATCAAAAGGTAATTCCTCTGGAGAATCATCAACAGTACCATCCGCTCTCTCATACACAATCTGGGCAGGTCTGTTCATAGACTTAATCTGACCTCTAAATTTAGATTTAGGAGTGGCATCTGTGCAACGATTAAAGATTACAACCTCTGCTTTAAAAAGCTGCTCCATCATCATCGCTCTCATATTTCCAAGATACATTTCAAAGGTTGTAGCATCAACAGTTGCCAGTGACTGCGCTATTACCCATCCTTCTGGAAGCTGACTGTCATAAATATGATCAGCACCCCAGGTACCATTGTATTCAAGGAAAATAACATCAGGACTGTAGGTTGCTTGAATCTCATTTAACTTATTTAGCGTAAATTCTTCTTCTGAATCTATTGTTGCCACCTTAGCATTTACAGTCTTAAGCTTTTCAATATCATATTCGACATCGCCATCTTCACAGGAAATAATAAGAATCTTATCATCGCCCTCATTAGCAAAATCATTTTCAAATAATGTCTCCTGGATAAGAGTAGTTTTTCCACTATCCATAAATCCAGTAAAAACATATACAGGAATATCTCTCATCTAATACCTCTTATAAACCAAACAATTCTTCAATCTTGTGTTCATCAATGTCTGCACCAATTACAACAAGACGACCTGTATAATCTGGCTCACCAGTTCTTAACTCGTACTCACCATCTACAAAATCAAAGTAAATCCATTCGCCTTCATTTGATGCAACCATACCCTTTGAACGAATAATTGTTCCATAATCTGTTGTTGTAGCAAATTTTTCAAGTGCATTCTTGATAACCTGCTTGTCAAATTTGTGAGGAGTTTCCTTACCCCAAGTAGAGAATACATCATCTGCATGATGATGGTCGTGATCATGTCCGCAGCAGCAATGACCATCGTGGTCGTGATGATGCTCATGTTCATGGTCGTGATCATGATGTCCTCCGCAAACTGGACATGTGTCGTCATCATGGTGGTGCTCGTGATCGTGGTCATGATGATGTTCGTGCTCATGCTCGTGATCGTGGTCGTGATCATGATGATGTTCATGGTCATGTTCATGCTCGTGGTCATGATGATGTTCATGCTTATGATGAGCTTCCTCAGCGAGTTCCTTCATCTCAGATGTTAAATTATTCTGTCCTTCAATTACAGAAAGAAGCTTTGCGCCTGTTATTTCCTCCCAAGGAGTTGTAATAATTGCAGCCTTTGAATTCAATGCCTGAATCTGCTTTACACAAAACTCAAGCTGATCCTCAGAAGCTGTCTGTGATCTAGAAAGCACAACAGTTGATGCAAATTCAATCTGGTTATTAAAAAACTCTCCAAAAGCCTTCATCTGCTTTGAAGCCTTAAGAGCATTTACTACTGTAACAAGACCGCCAAGCTTAACATCACATTCTTCTTCAAGCTTAATAACAGAAGTCATAACATCTGAAAGCTTACCAACACCAGAAGGCTCAATTAAAATTCTATCTGGAGAAAACTTTTCCAACACTTCATGAAGATTTTTATCAAAATCTCCAACTAAAGAGCAGCAAATACATCCTGAATTCATCTCAGTAATCTCAATTCCTGCATCCTTTAAAAATCCGCCATCAATTCCTACTTCACCAAATTCGTTTTCAATAAGAACAACTTTTTCTCCCTTGTATGCTTCCTCAAGCATCTTTTTAATAAAGGTTGTTTTACCAGCACCAAGAAATCCCGAAATAATGTCAATCTTTGTCATCAGTATACCCTCTTTCTCGCTATAAATTGTCAAAATATGTTAAAAACTACCACTTTGGATAGATTATCACCCAACAAACAAATATATCATAGAAACTGTCAAATTTCTAGAAAAAAAGCAATGATATTGTAATTATGTATGAACCATTTTTGATAATGTCCTAATATACCACAAAGGAAAATGTCCCAAAGTGGTATGATACTTTCATCAACAGATGGAGGTAACTATTATCAGAAAGGTGGAACTATCAATGGATGAACAAAAAAAGTATGAGGTAA
>JAZLJM010000046.1:0-15175 GCA_045617805.1 Pseudobutyrivibrio sp. | reverse complement strand
AAAAATGGATTAGTCCGAATATAAGGTGTGGATAAGTTATCTGTATTTGAGAATTATGTTGAAACAGATGATTTCATAAAAATGGTAGGCTGTAAAACGAATTTACCTTTCAATGCTGTTTTGGTGTCCACAATATTGACTTAGGACCATGATTTAATTTATTATTGCAGTGGATTTTAGAGTTTAGTGCGAAAACATATTGAAAAAAGTGTATATTACGACTTGATAATCATAAAGGTATTGTTGTAGAGACGGTTGCCGTGTCAGAATTGTTAAAAAAGATACAACGATGCAAAAAAGGCCAATTTAACCTATTATAGGGATAAGAATGGGTTTGAGGTTGATATTATTACCGCTTGGAAAAAGAATTTTGCAATAGAAATTAAGAGTAAATCAGATGTTGAAAAGAAGTTATCATTAAGTGTAAAAACATATGTTGAAAAGAAGTTATCATCAAGTGTAAAAACATATGTTGAAAAGAAGTTATCATCATGTGTAAAAACATATGTTGGTCTAAGGAATGATAGCGTGCAGGGAAGTGTTTTTTACTTAGGTGATATATCTTGTGAAATAAATGGCATCAAATATATTCCTTGGAACGAATGGGGAATGTAGAACTATAAAGAGGTAAACAGCATGAGTGATAAAGACATTGTTATTAAAGATATAGATGCGGGTAAAAGCTTTAACTGGGGGAAAACCTCAAAGGATTATGCCAAGTATAGAGATATTTATCCTGAAGAGTTTTATCAATATATAGTAAATCTAGGGCTGTGCAAGGATGGTCAGAAGTGTCTTGATATCGGAACTGGAACGGGTGTTTTGCCTAGAAATATGTATAAGTATGGTGCAGAATGGATTGGTACAGATATTTCTGAAAATCAGATTATTGAAGCTAAAGAACTGGCGGGTGAAGCTGGAATGAATATAGATTTTTACGCTTGTGATGCTAAGGATGTTGATTTAGAGGATGCTTCGCTTGATGTGATTACGGCTTGTCAGTGTATATGGTATTTAAATCATAAAATTACAGCGCCTAAGTTTTCAGAAATGTTAAAAGATAACGGCAGTTTTTTGATTTTATATATGGGCTGGTTACCTTTTGAAGATGAAATTGCGGGAAAAAGCGAAGAGCTTATTTTGAAATATAATCCTAAGTGGACTGGGGGCGGTGACACGGTTCATCCAGTAAGCGTTCCTGATGAATATTTGGATTATTTCAACGTAGAGAAACGGAAAGAATTCAGGGGGGATATTCCTTTTACACGGGATAGCTGGAATGGAAGAATGCGCGCATGCAGAGGAACGAGTGCATCTATGACGTCAGAGACATTCACAGCTTGGGAAAATGAGCATGTAAAAATGCTTGAAGAATATCCAGAAAAATTTGAGATAAAGCACTATGTTTCAGTTGCATGGCTTAGAAAAAAGCAGTAGGGTGTGGATGATTTGTTTATGAAAGGATTTTGATATAGGTATTGATTATGAACTTAATTTTATATGTTTTACCATTAATAGTATTTTTAGTGATTTTGTTAATAAAAAAATCGGATGGAATTAATAAGAAAAGTATTTTGTTGTCATTAGGCATATTACTTGGAGCTATCGTTTTGTCGCAGGCGTTGATGTATTTATCAAAATTTGTTTTTAATGCCGTAAATGATTCGACAGCGCAGCTTGTGGTTGCGATACTGATTGATGTTGTTTTGCAAGGTATGATTATATTTGTAGAAACATTTTTATATAAAAAAGTTTTTGGCATTGAGGGGAAAATCAATTTTGGAGTGTATGTAATATTAATCTGTTGCATTATTCTTTCAGCAGTTTTGTATTACATTGATTATAGAGATATGTTTTCAGTTCTTAATAATGGTATTGATAGTACTTCTTTTCTGGGGATGGCTACGATGTATCAACCAAGATTTGTGATTCTGAGAAATATTCTTGCGGTTATTCCTGCAATTGCTGTTATTGTGGGAAGCTTTGTGAAAATGAGTAGGAGTGAATGATATGAGGCGAAAGGCTAAATGTCTTTCATAAGTTGGTATATGGTTTTTGATAGGAGTTAACTACATTTTTATCAAAAGTATGTATTTACTGTGTGTATTGTTTGCACACAGTTTTTTTGTGCTATTATGAAAAAAATGTAGTTTGCAGAAAGATAATGTATGAGCGCTTGTGATTAAGTTTGCAATTCTTAAATAGGAATTAGCAAGAGGTTTTATTAGAACAATGAAATATATATTGAAAGGGGTAATGGAATATGGATGATATCAATATGCAGCCTATTATGCAAAATAATATTAATGCTCAGATGCAAGAGGGACAAGCGAATCAAGTTGATGTTATGTAACAAAGTAATATTAATGAGCAGAATGCACAACAATTGATGCATGTTCAGGAAAATGCTTTTGAGAATAATATGCAGCAATTGCATAATCAGGAGATGATGGATATTTCTATGCAAAAAGCTATAGTAAAGCTGCAAAATCAACAGGAAAGTAGAAAGATTACTTTTGCTTCAGAAAATAGTATAGTATTGCCCGCTGTAAAGGCGGCTACGCTTACACAAGAAGAGGAAAATCAGATAAATGCTAGTTCAAAATCTGAAAAAAAGAAGGCAGAGGCAAAGAAGTCAAAGCTTAAGTCAAAACGAAGCAAGATGGATGCCAATGCTGAGAAAAAGATAAAAGATTATAAGAAGGCGTGTAGTAAAAATAATCCTAAATTACTAATCGGTGATTCAAGGGAAGCATTAGCAAGTGAATATTTTAAGAAAAATATTTTAGATAAAGAAGCTTATAAAGATGAAAATAATAAAGCGGTTTCGCAGCGAGAACTCTTTGATAAGGTGGTTAAAGAGAAGGATTATTCACACTTAGAGCAAATGAATGTATTTTTGCGAAATAGTGTCGCTACGGAGTATATTCGAAATATGAAATTAGGGGCTGATGTCAAAAGTGAAGAAGCTTTTGTAAATAGCCTTTTTGATGAAGAAGGTGTAAAGGGGTTACTTAATCCTGTTTTAAGAATTGGAATTTCTTTATGTATGCATACCGAAAATTTTGCCGAAGGTCTTGAATGTGAATTTACACAAAGATTTAATTCGGTAGAAAGTATGCAAAAGATAGATGCCTTGATTAATGCTAAAGTCATGGCTGAGACAATGAGAACAATTCCAGATGAAAAGGCATTGATAAAAGAGTTTAGTAAGGACAAAAAGGTTGGTCTTGCAGATGCGATAAAGAAAAAAGATGAGGCAGTTAAAGCAAATGCACAGGCTCAACTTTTTATTGCAAAAACCTTGTTTGCTGCACATATGTCACAAATGAAAACTCGTGTTTCGAATAGAGATGGTTTATGGGATGGTCCAGTGGCAAATGCTTTTTCGCATTGTTCACGCGTATCGTACATTTTTAAGGGGGCTTTATATGAAGTATAATTCGATAACAGGAATAAATAAAAGAGTATCTGCACTGATTTTTGGATGCGCTGGTGAGGTTATGCAGGCTGGAGCAGATAACTCAGTGCTTTTAGATGCAGCTTTTGAAAATGGCATAAACACATTTGATACGGCAAGAGGCTATGGGCAAAGCGAGGTGTCGCTTGGAAACTGGGTGAAGAGCAGAGGCAACCGCGAGGATGTCGTAATAATCACAAAAGGCTGTCATCCATTGCCGGATACCTTGTCAGTAAATCGAGTGACGAAAAATACAATTGATGAAGATTTGGAAGCTTCATTGCAAAAGCTTCAGACGGATTATGTTGATTTGTATCTTCTTCATCGCGATGATATATCGATTCCTGTAGCGGAGCTTATTGATGAGCTTGAAGAAAAAAAGAAGCAGGGAAAGATTGTTCAGTATGGCGTTTCGAATTGGACCTTAGACAGGTTTATTGAGGCAAATGAGTATGCAAAAAGTAAAGGCTATGATGGTTTTGTTGTAAATTCGCCTAATTTTTCATTGGCAGAGCAGGTGCTTGATCCATGGCAGTCGGGCTCAGAAGCCATTAGCATTGGTGGAAAAGCAGGAAAAGCTAGTAGGGAATATTTTATGAAAAATAGTATTCCTGTCATTTCATATTCTCCACTTGCAAGAGGACTGTTTTCTGGCAAGGTAAAATCGGATGAGATTAAGAGTGAGGCGGATGCCAGCAAGGCTATGGACAGGTTCGCATTAAGAGGCTATTACAGTAAGGAAAATATTGAAAAGCTCAGACGTGTAGAAGAGCTTGCAAAAAGTAGGGATGCGTCGGTTTGTCAGATTGCACTTGCGTACTTACTATGTCAAGAGCTTACTGTTTATCCAATTATTGGTTTTTCAAAGGAAAGTCATCTTAAGGATAACTTAGGGGCACTAGAGCTTGAGCTTACAATGGATGAAATTGCATACTTAGAATCGTAGAAGCATTATTAAATGGCCATAGATTTACCAGTACTATGAATAGAATTTTGCGTATTTTAAATTAAAGTATTAGCCTTAAAATTTTTTGTAAAATAGTATTTTGAATAAGATATAAATTCTGTGAAAAAGAAATTGTAAAAGCAGAAATGTGCTATCATAGAAACAGTTAAAAGTTTTTTCGTAATAGTATTGAGATTGATTTTTTACATGAAGGAGTATTATGAAAAATAAAATTTTGTATGTAAATGCTTGTGTTAGAAAAGAATCCAGAACAAATAGATTGGCAAAAGCATTACTTGATAAGTTAGGTGAATATGTTGAGCTTGATTTGGAAAAGGCAAATCTTAAAACGCTAGATGAGTCCAGGCTAAATCGACGTGCTGAGCTTCTTTCGAAGGGGGCGTTTGAGGATGATACCTTTGAGCTTGCCAGACAGTTTGCACAGGCTGATATCATCGTTGTTGCAGCACCATATTGGGATTCATCATTTCCTACTATCTTTAAAGCATACATAGAAAATATTTATGTCACAGGGATAGTTTCAGAGTATGGTGAAAATGGCATGCCGCATGGACTTTGCAAGGCAGAGAAGCTCTATTATGTTACAACAGCAGGGGGTCCATATGAACCAAAATTCAGCTATGATTATGTAAGAGAGCTTTGCTTGAATTTCTTTGGAATAAAGGAAACAAAGTTAATTTTTGCTGAGAATCTGGATATAGAGGGTAGTAATCCAGAGGAAATTTTAGATGAAGCAATTAAAAAAATTGAAGTATAAATACAGATATTATTAAGTGATAAAATAGTAGATTTTTTTCAAAAAATAAGGGGACGTGGAGTATGAGTTTTCGAGAAAAGATGACAGAATATTTTCAGTCAAAGGGTGTATATGTTGTAAAGAAGGAAGACCATAATCGATACTTAGAGGTTATGTCAAAGAGCTTTTTTGATTATCCATTAATTCATTTTATTATGGATGAAATTGAAAAAGTTAAGGTAGATAAGTTTTTTGATGTTTCAATAAAGGCTCTGGGGGATAATTGTATAACAATTGCAGATTCTGATGAGATTAATGGAATTTTGTGCGTTTATGATATTAAGGAGGCTCCTGGAATTACGGAGTTTTTGAGAAATGGTGGTTTTTCATTTTTTCCAACCTATGGTTTAAAAAAAATGAAAAATACAATTGCATATATGGATAAGATGGATAAAACCATGAAGAAATATCGTAAGGAAAATGATGTATATTTGTATTTTCTTGCGACAATTCCTGATATGCAAAAGCATGGAATCGCAAGTCGACTTGTAGAAACGTTGTTTGAGTATTGTAAAGAAAATCACTATGGTGTATATCTTGAGACCAATGATGGGAATGATTCTAAATATTATCAGACGTTGGGCTTTGAAGAAAAGGAAGTAGTGAAAATAGACGATAGATTAAATTTGTATGCAATGTATTATCCGGCAAAATAGATTATTAGGGATTATTTGTGGATAATAGTGGGGGTGTTGAGTATGGATGAATTTGTACAATTAGATAATTTATCAATAAACCGCCAAAGACAGCAGTTGGAAGAAAATTCATTTGAATATAAGCAGAATTTTTTTACATTTAATCAGAATGTGCATGAGCAAAGTGTCATTAACAACTTGATTCAGACTAGTGATAAATATGAGGAAAATGCGAGTTTTCTTTCATTTTATTCTGGCAGAAATTCTTTTATGAATCAACAGAATCAGTTGAAAGATAATCTTTGGAAAAATCGTGATTCTAACTCAATGCAGGAAATAAAAGGTCAGTTTGATAAAATTGATGAGATATTTACAAAAAATATTATGTCAAATGAGGATAAAAAATATTTTTTATCATTAGAAAATCCAAAGGTGGAATATTATTATCTAACATTTCTTCTAAATAAAAGAGTTTATGAATATATAGGGTGTACTAACGAATTTATTCAAAAGTGTGATGCGTATTTGAAATCACACAACCCGTATACGAAAAAAGGTAAGGAGCGATATAGACTTGTATCTGAATTAAAAGATAAGGCTATTATTGATCAGAATAATTTTAGACAATTTGTTCAGGAATCTATGTCGGAATTAAAAAATATACCGCTTGATGCTTTTGTAAATAGTATAGATAATTTTTCTGATTTATTTACGCTTATACTTGAGAGGCGAATTAATCAGAAAACGCAAATACATAAGCCTGATGAAGTTGAGCAGGTTGATGTTGAAGATGAGATTCAGATTGATATTAATGTTGGCATGGCTGCACCTCAATTACAAGATGGAATAATAAATTTACAGAATCATTTGGAACAATCTGAAAATGTGTTGGAACATGTTGCAGCTATAAATTTGCAAAGGGAAAAAAATAGCTGGGAAAATAATATTCAACTTTATGATAATAATAAAGATTTTATGACGCATGTTCCAGGTGGTGCAGTTTTAGTTGAAAAGTATCATAAAAAGTCAGAAAGCATACAGTTTGGTGGTGTGTCATATTATGAACAACGTAAAAATCTTACAGAGAGAGAACTTAGTATAAAGGACAATATAATAAATCTTGATGATTCAAGCGGAATGACTGTTCTAAATGAAGCTTTGAAAAAGATAACAGATTTTCATAATTTGCCAGTTTTATCAAAGGAGCAGATTTCAGAAGCATCTAAAATTACAAACAAAAAACAAAGATTTTTGTATGTGGTAGAAAAAATGCAGGCTGCAAAGATAACCTATGAGCAGATTGTTAATGAGTGTATCCTAAATTATGATAATTATATTTTGACCCATGAGCCGAAAACCGAAAAAGGTGCTAAATATATAAATGAGCTTGAAAAGATGAAGGCAATGCTTTTAGAAGATAAAAAAGCTTTCGAGAATGAAATAGAAAATATTTCAGAAAATTTTATTGAAGAAAAAAAAGAAATTGAAGATATTTTAAAGGGAGCTAATTGGATTAATATTTTGTCGATTTCCAGAAGTGTTAAAGGTGCTAAGATTATAAAGTTTAATGTTGGTAATGGGGTCTCAGGGACTACATCAAAATATGAGTATCAAGGAAAAAAGTATTTTAGAAAATCAGATTCTGAGGATCAGAATAATAGTACTGGTAATGTTAAAAATAATATTGCAATTAATCGTTTGTCTTCACTTTTTACGAATGAAGAATTATATATTTCAGCTTATAGAGTTAGAGAGTATGATGTTATGGTCGAAAATGAAGAGAACGCAGAGGTACATAGTCAAAGCGAAGAAAAATTTGCTGTTATTATGGAGGTGGCAAAGGGAAAAACTCTTAGGGAACTAACAGGAAAAAAGAATAATGTAGTCTATTCAAATAATGCCAAGCGTCAATTGTCAAAAATATTGACAATTGATTATATTAGTGGACAAATTGATAGAAAGGATGACAATCTTTTTTGCGATTATGAAGAGAGAACTTTTAGAAATGGTAATAAATATTACTATATAAAATCTGTTCAGGCAATTGACAATGATCAATCGTTTGATTTTTTTAATTTATTTCAAGAAAGCATTCCAGGTGGAATGTTAAATGGTGTTCAATATTCTGTTTTATTTGATCATATTGAGTATATTGATAAAGAAATGTATAACAAAATTTTGGGAATGAATTATCAAAATTTTCAAAATTCTGCAGAGTTTTTATTGGCGGATTGTGGGATTTCAAATAAGACATTGAATGATATTCAGGATAGATTAAAATATGTTGCAGAAGTATTGAGGTTAAAATATGTTCAAAAGGGTGAGAAGTTGTTCGAAATGCCTCCAAAAGCTTCAGGAGTAATGAAAACACATTTGAATTTTCAAGCAAGAAAAAATGCTAATTATTTAAAAAAAATAAGTGATATAAATTTTGATGATATAACCTTAGAGCAGATTGATCAAGCTAGATTTAAAGGCAAAAATAGTAGGGCTATGTATGGTGGTATTCTTTTTCAAATGGCAGAGGATCTTGGAGTAGGTGCTCAAGACGCATATGAAAATGAATAGAAAAATTTTAGTACCAATTATATGATATTTTATATTTTATTTGGAGAGAAGTATGGCAAAGAAAATTGATTTTTTGAATATTTCATATGATGATAAAGATTATATTAGACATCTTATTCCAGGGAGTTTGTTAGAGGAACTTTGTATGCCAGGACAATTTGCTCTTGCAATAGGTGTTGTTGATGAGGAAAACGATAGAAACGAGCTTGTCGGTGCTACATCTTTTTATGTGGATGTACAACCAGGACGAGAGCATTTTTTATCGATTAGATGGTTTTATATCGCGCCTGAATATAGAAAAAGTGGATATGCAAGAGCTCTGTTTGATAAAGTATGTGAGTTAGCAAAGCAAAATAATGTAAAAGATATACGAGTTTTGTTTCCTGAAATTGAGGAAGTGATTCCTTTGAAATATGTGTTTTATGAGATGGATTTTACATATCGCACAGGTAATATTGTGGAGGTATATTCTTCTATTTCTCAACTTGTGCCCGATGAAAATAGTGAAAAAAATGTTTCACCTAGTGGATATTGTGTTCCTCTTTCGCAGGTTTCAGAAACAAAATTTAATAAAGTGTATAGCTTAATACCTGAGAATAGAAAATATTTGGATGAATATATGCTTCCAATGAAATTGAATGAATATGATACAGATGTTAGTCATGTGATATTTGATCAAAAAGGGGATATTGAAGCCGTTTTTTTATTCCGATATTTGAATGAAGCACTAGAGCCAGTCTTGTTTTATTCGATTACAAATACAAAACCAGTTTTAATGGCGGAATTATTACTTACTCCAGCAAGTGTTATGCGTCAAAAGTATGGAAAAGATGTAATATTTCGTTTGCGTTCAACTGAGGTTACAGAGTGGAGTGTTTATGAAAAACTTCTTCCAAAGATAAGTAAGGATGATAAGCTTATTAGTGTCATAGAAAATGATTTAAGGTATTCGATTCAGGGACATATGCTATTAGAATAATTTGCAGCAGGCAGTGTATGGTAGTATTTTTTGGCATGTTAAAATATTTGATATAAGATAAAGGAAAATAAGATGCACGATACGCTTTCAATCGCCTTTACAGGTGATATAGGTTTTGATAAATATATGGACAAAAAGTGGGAGGATCCTGAGCTTTTATCTGAGGAGATATTAGCTTTTTTACATTCAAGCGACCATGTGGTTGCGAATGTAGAGGGGCCGCTTATTGAGTCCGAGCAGTTTGATGCAAAAACAGGAGCTGCACAGCTTTTACATTCTATGAATCCTGCAGCAGTTGAAGTGCTTAAGAGGATGCAGGCGGATGTATGGAATATTTGCAACAATCATATCATGGATGCTGGCGAAGCTGGAATTTTTGCGACTCTTAAGGAAGCTGCGGCTGCTGGTGCAATGACAGTTGGCGCGGGACGAAATCTTGAGGAGGCAGCAAAGCCTTTATTTTTTAAAGAAGCAGGCGGTGTTGGTATTTTTAGTGTCGGCTATGATAGAGCTTGTAGAATTGCAGCGGCTGATAAGGCTGGATGCCTTAATTTTTCTGCGATGGATGTTGTCGAGGAAAATATTAAAAAAATTAAAGCAAATAACAGGTGGTGCATAGTTGTAGCTCATGATGGTGAGGAATTTACAGCGTTGCCTACTTCATATACTAGAGACAGATATTTGAAATATCTTGAGTTAGGAGCTGATATTGTCGTTGCACATCATCCACATGTGCCTATGAATTATGAGCTTGTTGGTGACAAGGCAATATTCTATTCTTTGGGGAATTTTATTTTTGATACACCATATCAAAGGGCACAATTTAATACAGAAAAAGGAATTCTGCTAAAGCTTATCCTTGATGATAAGAGGTTTTCTTTTGATGCAATGGGACTTTTGATTGATAGAGAAAAGGAACGTGTTGTAAAAGCGCCGTTGCCAGATATTTTTGAAAATGTTCCAGAGGATGAGTATAAGCTTCTTGAGCCATTGGCGGCAAAGATGTTTATTGCAAATACAAAGAGACAGATAATTTATTTTAAGCCAGAAGAATATGAGCATGCTTCTGAGGAAAAATGGTTAGAAAATTTTATGCAACCACTTAGAAGTGGCAGAGTTCCAGGACAGTTATTAGATTTACCTATTGTTCTTGAAACAGCAAAAAGAGCTGAAGAAGGAGAATGGGAAAAAAGTAAGCTAAAATCTGTAAAAAAATTTATTTTAGAGCAGCTTGAAATAGAGTAAAATAGATTTAAGAGATTATTGATTTGTATTGAGGTGTTTATATATGAGATTTGTTCCAGCCGACAGACTTGCGCCTGGAATGGTTCTTGGAAAGGATATTTTGAGTCCGAACCAGAGTCATATGCTGAGGCGAGGAGTCACATTGACGATAGAGTATCTTGAGTTCATTCGTGAAAATGGATATATGGGGGCATATATCGATGACGAGTGCTCAAAGGATGTCATAATAAATGAGATGATTTCGCCTGAGACCTTTCAAAAGAGTATTGAGGCGGTTAAAACAGAAAATATTTCAAGTATTATTGATTCAGCAGCTCAGATTGTAGGTGAAATTACTGATAATCATGAGATGGGCGCGGATTTACTTGATCTTCGCTCATATGATGATTATACCTATCATCACAGTGTAAATGTAGCTGTGTATGCAGTTATCCTTGGTAAAAAGCTTGGTTTGTCGCAGGATGATTTAGTGCTTCTTTGTCAGGCTGGCCTGTGTCATGATTTGGGAAAGTCCAGAGTACCTATTGAACTTTTAAATAAACCATCGAGACTTTCTGATGATGAATACGAGGTTATTAAGACACATCCTAAGTTGGCTTTTGAAATGTTGTCTGAGCATAGTGAGGTTTCTTCTTTTGTAAAGCAGGCGGTTTTGATGCATCACGAAAATGAAAATGGTTCGGGCTATCCACTTGGCAGAGAGGAGGGCCAGATACCTATTTTTGCAAAGATTCTTCATGTCGTGGATGTTTATGATGCGCTTACAAGTAGACGTCCATACAAGAATCCATACGCACCTATCGATGCTTTTGGATATCTTATGGGTGGAAAAAATATTCTTTTTGATGCCAGGATAGTTGATGAATTAGTGAATACAATTCCGGCATATCCTTGTGGAATAGAAGTGCTTTTGTCAAATGGTGAGGAGGCTGTTGTATCGGGACATACAACTGAACCTTTAAGACCTAAGATTACGCTTTTAGAAAGTGGAAAACAGATAGACTTAAGTGTTGATTATAGATACGGCAATGTCTATATCACCGAGGCTGGCATCATGTCAACTGATTATGTCGGTGAAATTGAAGCCTTAAATGAAAATCGCCAGGCAGTAAAGCCTAAGAAACCTGTGATTGTTATTGTAGACGAAGAAAAAATGAGTCGATTAAAAATAAAAAGAGCAATAACAGGTGATTACAAATTTGAAGAATTGACGACAGGCTTGGAGCTTATTAATTATTTGTCAAATCATGCATCACCAGATTTGATTATTCTTGAATTAGAGCTTCCAGTTTTAAATGGTGTAGCAACACTTCAAAAGATGCGTGAAAAGGGCTTTATGTATACGCCTGTTATGATTCTTACCAATACCAGTGACAGACAGAGGATTTTGGATTGTAAGGATTTGGGTGCTATTGACTACATTTTAAAACCCGCAAATCCAATCTATTTGAATGAGCGAGTTGAGATTGCATTGAAGAATTATCGCGAATAAATTAATATTTTATAATTCGGACGTTTGAGATGTGATTTAGCATTTTGAACGTCTTTTTTGAGGGGATATGAGATGAGTTCAGGGAAAAATGAATTTGACATTATTGTAGAATATCGAAAAAAGCAGGAATTATATTTTGAACTAGAGCAGATTGTAAAGCAAAAGATAGAGTCTTTGATTGCTGAAGAAGATTTTTTTGTTATGGCGGTTAATTCGCGAGTAAAGGATGAAAAATCGCTAAAAGGAAAGCTTACCAGAAAAGGTGGAAAGTACACAAAAATCAGTCAGATAACAGATGTCTGCGGATTTAGAATTATTTGTTATTTTGAGGAAACAGTTGATATGCTTGCACAGGCTCTTCGAAGGACGTTTTCCTGTGACGAAAAAAATTCTATCGATAAGAGAGAAGCACTTTCTCCAACTCAGTTTGGATATTTATCGCTGCATATGATTTGCAAATTGAAAAAGGGGGAGGTTGAAAACGAGGAGCTTTCTGATATACCTTTTGAAATTCAGATGCGAACTGTTCTTCAGCATGCTTGGGCTGAGATAGAGCATGATTTGGGTTACAAGAGTGAATTTGGAATCCCACGTCCAATCAGAAGAAATTTTTCGCGTGTGGCAGGCTTACTTGAAATCGCTGACAAGCAGTTTTCTGAGCTTAGACGTGATGCAAGGCAGTACACAAAGGATGTCATTGAAAAAATCAGTGAGAATGATTGTGATGAAATTATGCTTGATTTTTCTTCACTTAAAGAGTATCTGCGTCACAATATGTTAATTGTTGATTTTGCAAATAGATTAAAGGACGAACTCAATCTGGAAATAGAGTTTACAGAATCGACAGGGTGTTTGAAGCAACTGATTTGGATGAACATCTATACTTTGGGAGATTTGAATGAGCTGCTATTTCACAATATTTATTTTGTTTTCGATAGAATTGAAAAGCTGGTCGAGTTATATGAACTGGATATTATGTCCTCATCTATGATTATAAAATTTGCATGTGAGGGTGAATTGATTCGCAGAAATGAGCCGCTTGAGCGTGTGCAGAAATTCTATGAAGTAACGATGGATGATGAGGTTAGAGTTTCAAGGGCGGTGGCAAGCTTTCAGAAGTTGATAAAAAATGAAATCTGTAGATTGAAAAATTAAGGATTGTGTAGTAAAATTTGGAGGTGCGTGTCGTGCCACGCATCTTTGATTTGTAATATCGTTCGTTAAAATATTAACGAAATCCTCAAATACGATTGCGGTTTTGCGCTGATTCGTATTTTTGATATGGTGAGAACAAAAGTTAAGTAGTTATGAAAGGAACAATATGAGAGGTATTTACACAAACGTAAATGATATTAGAAAGCGAGTTTTTGCAGAGGTAGCAAAGCTTTCTTATGAGTACGAGGATGGTTTTGATATGGAGGCTATGAATCAGATTCCATATGAGGTTATCCCTGGTACTTTGTCTGGCTATCGCGAGAGTGCTTTCCTTGAGAGAGCTATTGTTAGAGAAAGAGTTCGTCTTGCTATGGGATTAAATCTTCTTTCTCATGATGAGTACAATTCAATTACAGATGGTGTTGAAGCATGTACAAAGCCAGAGACATATTATGAAGCACCACTTATTAATGTCATCAAGTTTGCATGTCATAAGTGTCCAGATAATGTAATGAAGGTGACTGATTCTTGTCAGGGTTGTTTAGCTCAGTCTTGTGCAGCAGTTTGTCCAAGAGATGCCATTACTTTTGTAGATGGAAAATCTCATATCGACCCAGAGAAGTGTATCAAGTGTGGCAAGTGTAAGGATGCTTGTTCATACGGTGCAATTCTTAAGATGGAAAGACCTTGCGTGAAGTCTTGCGGTATGAAGGCTATTACTTCTGATGAAGATGGAGCTGCAACAATCGATTATGATAAGTGTGTATCATGTGGTCAGTGTCTTGCAAACTGTCCTTTTGGTGCAATCGCAGATAAAGCACAGATTTTCCAGACTATTCAGGCCATCAAGAGTGATGCTCCTGTTTACGCAGCTATCGCTCCCGCGGTTGCAGGTCAGTTTGGTCCAGATATGACTCCACAGAAATTAAGATCAGGTTTTAAGGCTCTTGGTTTTGAGGATATCGTAGAAGTGGCTATTGGTGCTGATTTATGTACAATCGCAGAGGCTGAGGATTTCGTCAAGGAAGTTCCAAATGAAATCCCATTTATGGCAACCTCTTGCTGTCCTGCTTGGTCAATGATGGCTAAGAAATTATTCCCAGAGCAGGCAAAATGCATTTCCATGGCATTAACACCTATGGTTCTTACAGGTAGACTTCTCAAGAAGAAGAATCCAAATTGTAAGGTAGCATTTATCGGTCCTTGCTCAGCTAAGAAGCTTGAGGCTATGCGTACTTCAATTCGTTCAGATGTTGATTTTGTTTTAACATACGAAGAAGTTATGGGTATGTTTGAGGCAAAGGATATTGATTTTTCACAGCTCGAGGATGATCATTCAATGCATGGTGCATCTGCTGACGGTAGAGGCTTCTCTGTAAGCGGCGGTGTAGCAAAGGCAGTTGTTGAATATATTAAAGAAAACTATCCAGATATGGAGGTTAAGGTTGAAAGCGCTGATGGTCTTGATAACTGTCGTAAGCTCCTCACCCTTGCAAAGGCTGGAAAGTATGATGGATATTTGTTAGAGGGTATGGGCTGTCCTGGTGGATGTATCGCTGGTGCTGGTACAATTCAACCAATTGTAAAAACGGCAAACGCCGTTAAAAAACAGCAAAACGAATCGTCAATGCAGCATGCTTCAACAAGCAGCTATGCAGAGTTGCTTAATGAAATTGATGAAAAGGTTCGTGAGATACCACAGTAGAATTTCAAACCAAGTGCTTCGGTACTTGGTTTTTTCTTACTTTATAGGAAATTTGTCCTCCGGACAAATCTCGTTATAAGAAAAGCCCGCGCGGAGGCGGGCATGGTTCGTAGAAGACGGTTCTAAATCTAAAAGATATAGAAACCTTCTCCTTCATCTTCATCGTCAAAATC
>JAZLJM010000045.1:0-3525 GCA_045617805.1 Pseudobutyrivibrio sp. | reverse complement strand
ATAATCATGAGGTCCAGACTCTGCTAGACGGTCCAAATTTCTCCACATTTTTTGTTGCACAAGTTGTATATTCTTGCTCCTATTGTCATCTTGTGAAAACTTGCATTTTACCCTATAAACAACATCATCAATTGTCTGCTCAACTCGATTGATAAATCTTTTCAGCAATTTTCCCATGGCTTGTTTTTCATAACTTGAATAAAAGCTTGTCCGCTCTTCCTCATCCTTCGCAGCTTTTGCACTGTCGATACTCCTCTTCAGCACATCCCTAGTAACCACTTCAGCTACAACGCTACAAGTACTGTCATAGATGGATGATGCGATTGAATTCATAATCGTATCTATAGCAGCAAACTCTACATTCGTCTTTTCTAAATCTTTTTCTTTATCTGCCACTTGATCTGCAATATTTGCCAGCCGAGCCTGCTGATTTTGAATTATAAAATCCTGCTTCTCAAGATATTTCTTGCCACCATAGGTCGGCTCTCGATCCACAGAAAGTCCATATTCCTCACAAATGGATAAAAACATATCTCTGCAAATTGCATCGAATACCATCTTTCGATTATTGGATTTACTCTTAGGTTTCTTCGGATTTGGAAGCTCAATTCCAAGTGCCTCAAGTGCCTTGTCCTGTTGAGGAGCCAGCTCTCCATGCACATTTAATGCATCGAATACATGTCTTTCATGGATATGCGGTGTTTTTTCATCCACATGTAGCGCCCAATCAAGAATATGGACATGCTCTCCAAACCGCTCGCTAAATTGCTCAAAAAATGTTTCTGCAACATTCATTAGTGTTTCTGCACTTGCACTTCCATCAATATTGCCAAGCTGCAAAATGCTTTCTTCAGGACATGTTTTCTTATTACGATAGATTTCCTCCACAGAACGATTTCTCTCAGAATGTCCATTGCATTCATTTCTATAATTCTGTCCATTAACAAAGTCCTGATAATTATCGTGATAAAATCTGAGCTCAACTTCCTCAAAGCTCTCATCATTTTCTGGAGTCTCAGCGGAAGTACGTCTCCCTCCATAACAATCCCAATACACATTCTGTAATGCCAACTCTCCATCTATATGCTCACTATGTGAAATATCAAATTGCCTATCATTATGCTTAGGATTGTAGGAGCCGTGCTTTCCACTTCGACCATTGTGTCTTGTCGCTTTCATTGCGCACTCCTTTCACTGTAAAATTTTTCTGTTAATCTGGCTTCACAACCAATGGGTTCGCAGACCCCTCTGCGAACGGAACAGGCATTACATCCGCCAGATAGTACCCAGTACGAAGTGACGTGCACATCACTTCTTTTTGTCAACGTTGTTGACAAAACCTGGGCCAAGGTTGCACCCTGGACGGGCTCAAAAAATCCACTCACTACAACTTGCTTTTCCCGGGAAGCAAGTTATAGTGCAATTCCTTTTGTGCCTATCTGAACTGTATTTGGTAACATTTCCACCTAATACCTCACGCAGCACAAAAGTTTTTTACTGCAATACTGGTCTATCAGCCAATCTCCCTGCTTACATAATTCACATGGGCGCTTGAACAGACGCATCTGCAGTTTTTTCAAATTTTTCCTTTCATAAAGTACTTAGGGTCAAAAAAAGGTGATTACAAATTTTCCTTTCATAAAGTACTTGGGACATGAAAAATCTGATTGCAGAAATTTTTCTCTTTCTACACTACATTTGGGTTGAAAAAATCCTGATTACTAAATCCAAGCAAAAATTTTATAAAGTTTTTACTATTAAGTACTTGGAGCATAGAAATCGTGATTACAGATTCTAAGCAAAATTTCTTCAACTCTTTACAAAATGCATATGGGAAGAAAATTTCCTTTTGATGCACTTTTAAAAAAACTTTTTCAACCTTACATAGGGAATATGGGAACAAAAACTCTTAATCTTCCTTTTTATTTATTTTTTCTTGCATCCATGTAATAGGTTAAAAACTGAAAAATTCACGATTCTGCTAAAAGTTTTTTCATACCTACATAGGGGATATGGGAACAAACTTCTAAAATTCACGATTTTTAAGAAATGTTTTTTCACCCCTTCGATAGGGATATGGGGACAATTTTTTGAAATTCACGTTTTTTGAGAAAAATAATTGAAAAACTTTTGGTCCATTGGACCAAAAGTCAATAGACTCACTTCGGGACAAATTGTCCCAAAGGGCAAAAAAATAACTTGTGGACATTATGTCCACAAGTTACATGTGATCACTTTAGGTCAAGTTGACCAGAAGTTAAAAATTGATATATTTATTGATTTCAGAACAAATGTTCTGTATAATATTTTTAGGACTTACTCAAGTCTTAGAGAATTTATTTCTCGAGGTGCTACCACACATTGACGTGTTGATGGCGGTTCGCTTTTTGCGGAGAGTTCTAGCTCCGATTACATAGAAACCCTTTGGGAATCTGATGGAAAGGAGGACTCATCTTATGCTAACAATTGTTGACTTGATTGCAGTGCTTAGTCTCTGCTTAACCTCTTTTGGTCTTGGCTATGCAATTGGTTCTAATAGCAACAAGACCACAAAAAAATAACCGCCTGTCTGCAAACTAACGGTTATTTTTTTAACTCATAATTTGATCAGGCGACCGTCATCGCGGTAGCACCTTTTTTGTACTTATATACTAACACTATCTATGGGAAGTGTCAAATATAATGCAGGGAGTCTCCCCGCCTAATTAGGTTGGACCTGGGTCTTTCGACCAGCCCAAAGCTATAATAGCACAATTACTTACATAATACAATCAGCTAAGCGGCTGTTGCTTTATGAATACCACTTCCATCCCTTACGTACTTAACGCCATTAACAGTGAAATCCCTAGAAATGTCAATGCCAAAATATCCTAAAACTTTTTCTACGTCTTCGTTCCACTGTGTAATCTGCCTTGAATCTGTTCCAACATGCTGTAACTGTCCACTAGCATTTCTAAGAAGAGTCGCTAATGCTCCAGCCATGTCTGATGCATCCTGACTTTCTTTCTGATTATTCCAATTCGTTACACCCTGCACCTCTACTCCATACTCTTTTACAACGAGTGTAAATCCTCCAGGAACTTTCACATTTGCCCCAAGAGCTATATCAATTGAATTACTAGCTTTATTAAGTTGTGTGCGGCTTGCAAGTTGCACTGGTTGCTTCAAAACAGCTGCAATATCATCTACCGGCTTGAGCTGTGATGAATACTTTTGTGCCAACTCTTTATTGATATGCATATTGCTCTCATCTCCAATAAGGATATTTGAAATTTCTTCTAAGTTTTCTATAAACTTCTTGTAGAATTCCTTTTCCTGCTCAATATACTCTCTCGCATTCTCTCCACGCTCACTGATTGGTGTTAATGGATTTTCAAGGTCATATAGTAGTTCTTTAGCTGCTTGCATAGCAGATGCTACTGAACTACCAAACACATTCTGATAATCTTCTACACCATTTTCTCTATTAATCACCTGACGAATTAAAAGCTGAGATATATGATTCATCTTGCCACCTTCAAGATA
>JAZLJM010000044.1:0-21616 GCA_045617805.1 Pseudobutyrivibrio sp. | reverse complement strand
TGATCCAATGTAAAATGTAATTGAGCCATAGTGTCAACCTCCTCAGTTATGTTTTGTGTGGTAACTTAATTTTAACTGAAAGATGAGCACTTGGCTCTTTTTATTTAATTTTTGAATTTACACCATTATATGGGCTTTATCGTAATCCTGCGGCAACAGACCACGATATAGGCGCGGAGAAACGATATCGTGGTTCGAAGAGTGTGCCCGCGGTTTGAAAGACCACGATAGGAGAAAAAACAATAAAAATAGTTGTTTATTTATAGTAATCCTCCGTCATCGGACCACGATATAAGCGCGGAGGAACATTATCGTTGTATTGGGGAGTGTAGCCGCGTTTTGTAATGAGTGAGCGGGATGTGAGATTTACGAAATAAAAAAAGTATAAAATGATTGGTTGCAATTTTAATCTGTAGATGATATACTCTGTCTTACCGACATGTTGTCGGTTGTGCGGGACAATTACATTTAAATATTATAAGTGGTAGAGAGTAAAATAAATAAGACAAATAAAGATATTCTCGCGTATAGCAGAGAAAAAAACAAGACCGAGACGAATTAAAGATATTCTCGCGCATAGCAGAGAAAAAACAAGAATAAGACGAAATAAAGATATTCTTGCGCATAGCAGAGAAAAAACAAGAATGAGACAAATAAAAATATTCTCGTGAGTAGCAGAGAAAAAACGAGAATAGGACAAATAAAGATATTCTCGCACATAGCAGAGAAAAACCAAGAACGAGACGAATTAAAGAGTCTCGCGAGTAGCTGAGAAAATACATGAATGAGATTAATCGCAGATACTGCTACGACTAGTTGAGAATGCGCAAGAATGAAGTGAGTTGGAGGAACTGATGCGAGTAGTTAAGACTGCAGAGGAACGGAAAAATGAGATATTAGATGTGGCTGAGGAGCTTTTTTCGAGCTACGGATTTGAGGAGACAAGTACGAATGATATTATTGCAAGAATTGGGATTGCAAGAGGTACTTTGTATCATCATTTTCAGTCAAAGGAGGAGATTTTAGATGCAGTGATTGAGCGATTGACGACTCGGATTATCGCAAAGGCGGCGGTGATTATTCATGATAAGAGACGGTCACTTGTGGACAGGCTGGTGGATGGCATTTTGGCATTGAATGTTGATAGTAGTTTGGGGCATGAGGTTATGGCGCAGGTGCATAAGCCGCAGAATGCGCTTTTGCATCAGAAAATGCAGGAGCAATTGATAAGTGGAGTTGTTCCGTTGTTGGCAGAGCTTTTTGAGGAAGGCTGCGAGGTAGGTGTTTTTTCAACACCGTATCCAAGGGAAGCGGCAGAGATGATTATTGTATATTCAAATATTGCATTTGATGAGCTGAATTTACTTGAAGCTGAGGCTCAGAAAAATAGAATTCAAGGATTCATTTTTCACACGCAACGTATTTTGGGAGTTAATGATAATTCCTTGGAGGAAGCAATATTAAAGATTTTTGCGAAGAATTTAGGGCAATAGCGAGCAGGGTGTCCTATTTTTTTTCGGAGATTTACCGACAGGTTGTCGATGATGTTATATAATTTGAAAAATTGTGATATTGAAAGCGTAGAAGAAGCAATAACAATTTGAGATAGAAAATATTCGAATAAATTTGTCATAGAAATAGGAGGAATTATGAAACAAAAGTCAAATTACAATAAGTTTTTATTGCTTTGGAGTGGCGAGTTGGTTTCGTCAATTGGTGGCGGCTTGACTAGCTTTGGACTAGGTGTGTATGTGTTTAATCAGACAAAAAGTGCAGGAAGTATGGCACTGGTTAGCTTGCTGGCGTTTTTGCCGACGTTGCTTTTGAGCGCGCCAGCGGGTGTTTTGGCGGACAGACATGATAGGCGTGCTTTGATGATGATAGGCGATGGATTGTCGGCACTTGGACTTTTGTATATTTTGATTTGCATGTATTCAGGAGGGGCAAAGCTGTATCAGATTTGTATCGGTGTGTGCGTGAGCTCAATTTTTTCTTCTTTATTGGAGCCGGCGTATAGGTCAACTGTGACGGATTTGCTTACAGCGGAGGAATTTTCTAAAGCAAGCGGAATGGTGAGCCTGGCAGGAAGTGCCAGATATCTGATTTCGCCGGTATTGGCAGGCTTACTTTTGAGTGTGAGTGATATAAAGGTGCTTTTGATTATCGATATTATGACATTCTTTTTGACAGTTTTTTGTACTGCTGTTGTAAAAAAAGGTTTGGAATCAAAGCAGGAAGCACCAAAACAGTCGTTTATGGAAAGCTTCAAGGAGGGCTGGCAGGCGATAAGAGAAAAGAAGGGTGTTTTGATGTTAGTTCTTGTTGCAGCAGTTATGACTTGCTTTATGGGCTCAATTCAGATTTTGTCAGAGCCTATGGTTTTAAATTTTGCAAGCTCAACGGTTCTTGGTGTGTGCGAGACAGTTTGTGCTTGTGGAATGCTGGTTTCAAGCTTAATATTAGGAATTTTTGGTATAAAAAAGCATTATGTTTCAGTGCTTAGCAGCTCTCTGGTATTAGCAGGTCTTGCCATGGTTGGATTTGGATTAAAGGAAAATATCATTTTGATTTCAGCTTTTGGATTTGTATTTTTCTTTATGATTCCTTTTGCGAACAATAGCTTGGACTATTTGGTTCGAACAAATATTGATGCTGCAAAGCAGGGACGCGTCTGGGGCTTGATAGGCCTTATTTCGCAGAGTGGTTATGTGGTAGCGTACGCTTTTGGAGGAGTATTATCGGATAAAATTGCAGTGGCAAGAGGAATTGGCGTAGGTCGAGGCTCTGCAATGGTGATTATGATTTCGGGTGGTTTGCTTGTGGTAGTTGCTCTTTTGCTGAATTGCTTGGAGTCTGTAAGAAAATTGGAAAAGTGTGATGGAAAAGAAATTATTAGTGAATAGCTTAAAAAGCAATAAACTGGTGACAGTGCTTACGGTCATATTTATGGCTATGTCTGCGATGCTGATAGGGCTTTGCGTACTGTTGTTTTCGAGCTTGACGTGTTCTATTGACCGTCTGATGAGTCAAGCTCAAACACCGGATTTTTTGCAGATGCATACAGGAAAGCTTGATGAAACAGAACTTTTTAATTTTTCTGAAAAAAATTCGGCTGTACAAAAATATCAGCTTTTGGAATTTTTGAATTGTAAGAATAGTGATTTGTCGATTGCAGGACAGTCGATGTCGAATAACAACCAGGACAATGGTCTTTGTGTGCAAAGTCAGAGCTTTGACTATTTGCTTGGCATAGATTCAAAGGTGATTTTTCCGGAGCCTGGTGAGGTTTATGTACCCGTTTGCTACAGGGATGAGTACCAGGTAAAAATCGGTGATGAATTTGAGGTGGCAGATTATAAGCTTACGGTGGCAGGTTTTTTGCGAGATTCGCAGATGAATTCCATGCTCGCATCCTCAAAAAGATTTCTTGTCAGCGAGCAGGATTTTAAAAAGCTTGAAAAATACGGCGCAGTCGAATATCTTATCGAATTTAAGCTGCACGCTGATGCCGATATTGATTCATTTTCAACAGAATATGCAAATGCGAAGCTGCCGCAAAATGGCCCAACAATCACATACTCGCTTATTAAGCTGATGAATGCGCTGTCGGACGGGCTAGTTATTATCCTGCTTTTACTTGTAGGGATTGTAGTAGTGATTATCGCTTTAATCTGCATTAGAAATATTTTGTTGACGAGTCTTTCGCAGGATAGACAGGAGATTGGCTTGCAGAAGGCACTTGGTATTTCAACCAGAGAAATAAAAAATCAGTACCTGTTTAAGTATTTTGTGCTATCTGTTTTTGGGGCTGTGCTAGGCGAACTTGTCGCAATTGTAGCAGCGATACCTTTGCGCAAACAGATAGATGAGCTTTATGGTTTGCCAGAGGACATTTGGAAGGCGTATGTTTTCTCTGCTTTGCTAGTGCTTGCGGTGGAAGCAATCATTTTTTGTTATATAAATAGAACTCTGTTGGTTGTAAAAAAGTATTCAACAATCGAGCTTTTCCATAAAAACGCAGATGATAAAAAGATGAAAAGTGGTTTTGTATCAATATTAGTGATAGTCGCTGTGGTAGTTGCGCTCATATGCATTCCTCAAAATATTTCAAGTACCCTTAGTTCACCTGGTTTTGTGACAAATATGGGAATTGGGGATAGTCAGATAAGAATTGATATACGTCAAAATGAGGCTACAAAAAGTACTACAGGTAAAATTGAAGCCGATTTGAAAAAGGATAAAAGAATTGAACAATTTGCTGTTATGCAAACCCGACTGATTCCAGCAAAGCTGGTAAAGGGCGATACCTACAATCTTTTAGTAGAAAGCGGCGACCATAGTATTTTTCCAGTAAAATACAGCGAAGGTACTTACCCGAAAAATTCAAATGAAATTGCGCTTTCACGATTAAACTGTGATGAGCTCGGGCTAAAGCTGGGCGACACTATGGAAATAGATTGCAGAACTTGTAGAGTTTGCGGTATTTATTCTGATATCACAAATGGTGGCAAGACTGCAAAAGCCTGTTTTTATGCGCCTGATGAAATAAATGAAAAAGCTTGTTGCAACATGAATACACCAAAAGCCCCAATCATGTGGAGCATAATCTATCTGAATACGACCGACCCAAATCAAATTGACGATGTTGTTGACACTTATTTAAAGCGTTACGGCAAATTAGATAGTGGAATCAAGGTGACGGATATCAAATCCTACGTCAACTCAATCTACGGCCCAACTATTATGCAGGTAAAGAAAATCTCTGTGCTTGTAATGCTAAGTGGTGCACTTGTAATTCTTGTGGTAGTTTTACTTTTTACCCGCCTAATTGTATGGCAGGACAGAAATATCTGCTTCACCAAGAAAGCGCTTGGTATCACAGGAACAGAAATCATATTCGGGTATCTGAAAAAAATGTTTTTACTCATATTTGTTGGACTTTTAAGTGGCATACTATTTGGAGTAGTGCCAGGTGAAAAAATTACAGGTGCAATGTTAAGCATTCTAGGAGCATCAGAGTTTTCATTTGAAATAAATTATCTTAAAATTTTTGTAGTAATCCCGACGTTTATTTTTATAGTTGCCATAATTGCAGCTCTAATTGCATTGAAGGAAATCAAATCCATCAAACCTTATGAATGCTGTATTAACCAAGAATAGGAGGCTGTTATGTCCGATATTTTAAAAGTAGAAAATCTATGCAAAAGTAATATTTTGAGCAATATATCCTTCAAAGTGCAATCAGGCGAGCTGGTAGCAATAATGGGTCCCTCAGGCTCTGGCAAATCAACACTTTTATACAACATCTCAGGCATGGACCAGCCTGATTCAGGTAAAGTATATCTGGCTGATACCGAACTTGTATCCTTGACTGAAGATGAAAAAGCCAAGCTGCGTCTTAGCCAAATAGGATTTGTTTTTCAGCAAATGAATGTCCTTAAAAACCTTACTATCATAGACAACATAATGTTTCCAGCCTTACACCTGCATAAGCAAAAATCCTTCAAGCAAGCCCTGCAGCAAAAAGCATTAAAGCTTATGCAGCAATTTGACATTGCAGATCTTGCCAATCGCAAAGTAACTGAAGTATCAGGTGGTCAGCTTCAACGTGCCTGCATCTGCCGCAGCATGCTCACGGACCCTAAAATAATTTTTGCTGACGAGCCCACAGGAGCCCTAAATCAAACTGCATCAACCACAGTCATTGATTCCTTCCTAAAGCTCAACCAGCAAAACATGACAATCCTCATAGTCACTCACGATAGCCTGGTTGCCTCCAAATGTGACCGAATCCTCTATATCCTCGATGGCCAAATTCGTGGTGAGCTTGAACTGGGGAAATTCTCTTCCACAGCTCAATCCTATCGTGAATCTAAAACCAAAGAGTGGCTTACGTCCTTGGGTTGGTAAAAATACTCTTATCCTGTTAATACCTAAAAATCAGTAACTCCTCACATAGCCATCACTTTGGAAGGGTATTATTCTTTTTGTTAAGAAATGCTTTTTATAAAGGAGTACGAAAAATGGAATACGATTATGGAACAAATAATGATAATAAGAATAATTCACAAGAGAGTGAGTATTCTTATTCGAAGGAGCAGATTAATCAGGGAGAGGCTTATTATGAGTGGAATCCAAATAATGGAAAAGCACCAGCTCCAAAGAAGCCTCCGTTAGGGGTGAGAGTTGGAAAGGTTTTGGCGTTTATTCTGGTGATTCTTTTTGTGGCGGCTGCTTCGTTTGGTGGCGCTTATTACTTTTTGAATTATCAGTATGAGCAAGGTGCCGATTCACCAAAAGAGAATAAAGCAGAAAAACAAGAGAAGCAGGAAAATAAGCATAATAAAGCTGGCGATAATGTAAAGAAAACCGAGGGTACTGTTTCAAATACAAAGCCTGGCGAGGTTAAGGTGGTGGATGTATCTGATTTGGTTGATAATGTAATGCCGGCGATTGTTCAGGTTACAAATAATGGCGTGCAGCAGTATCAGTCATTCTTTGGTGGCGTTTATGAAGAAGAGACAACCTCTGCTGGTTCTGGAATTATTATTAGCCAGGATGAAGAGAATCTTTATATTGCAACAAATAATCACGTAGTTGATGGTGCAAAGGAGATAAAGATTACTTTTTCTGATGAGAAGGATGTGCAGGGCGAGATAAAAGGAACGGATTCAGCGTGTGATTTGGCTGTGGTTGTTGTAAAGCTTTCTGACATTTCTGATGAGACAATTGATGCAATTAAGGTTGCAAGTATTGGTAATTCTGATGATGCACTTGTGGGTGATGGCTGCGTAGTTATTGGAAATGCAATGGGCTATGGCTTGTCAGTTACTACTGGTGTTATTTCGGCAAAGGATTGTGAGACAGAGATTCAGGATAATTCAGGAAATACAATTTATAATAGCCTGATTCAGACTGATGCAGCAGTAAATCCTGGTAATTCAGGTGGTGCGCTTATAAATGAGGCTGGCGAGGTTATCGGTATTGTGTCTGCTAAGCTTTCAAGTGCAGCAGTTGAAGGTATGGGCTATGCTATCCCAATTTCTTATGCATCATCGATTATTGACCAGATGGTAACAAATGATGAGGTTTCAGAGCTTGAAGCGTCTTATCTTGGAATTGGTGGCAAGGATATCAATAAGGAGGTTGCAGAAGCCAATAAAGTGCCAGTGGGCGTTTATGTAGCAAAGGTAATTGAGGATTCCGGTGCTGAGGCAGCAGGTATTGAAGAGGGTGATATCATCATAGAAATCAATGACCGAAAGGTAAATTCTATGAATGCTATTAAAAATATTTTGAAGTATCTGCCAGCAGGAGAAACAGTAGAAATCAAGGTTGTTACAAAGGATTCTGATTATAAGGATGAAAAGGTTTATGATGTGACACTGTCGCACCGCTTTAGTGAAATTAATTAAAAAGTTTTAGCGAGTTAGCTTTATTGCTAACTCGTTTTTTTCATCCTAAGGGCGGTAAAAAACAATGGAAACGCGGTGTGTTTTGTATTACTATTATTAGTAATCAGGTTTTTATAAGGGAGATTGAGATGGCTTTTGCACATTTGCATACACATACTGAGTATTCACTTTTAGATGGTTCGAATAAGATAAAAGAATATGTGAAAAAGGTTAAAGAGATGGGCATGACTGCGGCTGCTATTACGGATCATGGCGTTATGTATGGCGTTATTGATTTTTATAGGGCGTGTCGTGAGAATGAGATTAATCCTGTCTTGGGGTGCGAGGTTTATGTGGCACCTGAGTCTCGATTTGACCGTGAAATTGTGAAGGGTGAGGATAGGTATTATCACCTTATTTTGCTTGCAGAAAATAATCAGGGATATCAGAATTTGATTAAAATTGTTTCGGCAGGCTTTGTGGATGGGTATTATTATAAGCCTAGAGTGGATTTTGAAATTCTGGAAAAATATCACGAGGGAATTATTTGTCTGAGTGCATGTCTGGCAGGTGAGGTTGCCAGAGCCTTGAGTCGTGGACTTTATGATGAGGCAAAAAAGGTCGCACTTAAGTATAGAGAGCTTTTTGGCGCAGATAATTATTTTTTAGAGATGCAGGACCATGGCATTCCTGAGCAGCAGGTTGTAAATCAGCAGCTTATGCGATTGTCAAAGGAGACCGGGATTGCACTTGTAGCGACAAATGATTGCCATTATACAAATGCTGAGGATGCGGATAGCCATGATGTTTTGCTTTGTATTCAGACAGGAAAAAAGCTTAGCGATGAAGATAGAATGCGCTATGATGGCGGACAGTATTATGTAAAGAGCGAAGAGGAGATGCTGGAGCTTTTTCCTTATGCAAGGGAGGCTGTGGCAAAGACTCAGGAGATTGCGGATAGATGTCATGTTGAGATTGAGTTTGGTGTGACAAAGCTTCCAAAATTCGATGTGCCAGAGGGTTATGATTCCTGGACATACTTGAATAAGCTTTGTTATGACGGACTTGAAAAAAGGTATGGCGATAAAGCGCAGGAGATGAAGCCTCGTCTTGAGTATGAGTTAAATACAATTAAAAATATGGGCTATGTTGATTATTTTTTGATTGTGTGGGATTTTATCAACTATGCCAGAACACATGGTATTCCAGTTGGACCAGGACGTGGTTCTGCTGCGGGTGCACTTGTTAGTTATACGACAGGGATTACCAACATCGATCCGATGAAGTATAGCCTTGTTTTTGAGCGATTTTTAAATCCTGAGCGTGTGTCGATGCCCGATATAGATATTGATTTTTGTTATGAGAGACGTTCAGAGGTAATTGATTATGTAGTGCGCAAGTACGGTAAGGAGTGCGTAACTCAGATTGTTACCTTTGGTACTTTAAAGGCGCGTGGTGTAATTCGAGATGTTGGGCGAGTGCTTGATTTGCCTTATGGCTTTTGTGACCAGATTGCAAAGATGATTCCGATGGATCTTGGAATTACTTTGGATAAAGCGCTTACTATGAATCCTGAATTACGGTCGCTTTATGAGTCTGATGAGCAGGTAAAGCAGCTTATTGATATAGGAAAATCCCTAGAGGGGCTTCCAAGAAATACAGGTATGCATGCGGCTGGTGTTGTTATTGCAAGTAAGCCGATGGATGAGTATGTTCCTTTGGCTCGTGGTGGTGATGGTACGATTGTAACCCAGTTTGTTATGACAACTATTGAGGAGCTCGGACTTCTCAAGATGGATTTTTTGGGACTTCGTACACTTACTGTAATAAATGATGCAGTAAAGCTTATTGAGCAGAATCATGGCGTAAAGCTTGATATGGATGCTATTGATTATAATGACAAGGGTGCACTTGACTTGATTTGTTCAGGAAAGTGTGATGGTATCTTCCAGCTCGAGTCTGCTGGTATGAAGAGCTTTATGAAGGAGCTTAAGCCACAGTCGATAGAAGATGTAATCGCCGGCATTTCTTTGTATCGTCCAGGCCCAATGGATTTTATCCCTGCATATATAAAGGGTAAAAATGATGTGAGTGCTGTAACTTACGATTGTCCTCAGATGGAGCCGATTTTAAAGCCTACCTATGGCTGTATCGTCTATCAGGAGCAGGTTATGCAGATTGTTCGTGATTTGGCTGGATATTCTATGGGTCGAAGTGACCTTGTGCGCCGTGCTATGTCAAAGAAAAAGCATCATGTCATGGAGGAGGAGCGTAAGAACTTTGTCTACGGTAAGCCAGAGGATGGTGTGCCAGGCTGTGTGCAAAATGGCATTAGTGAAGAGGTTGCAAACAAGATTTATGACGATATGATTGCTTTTGCATCATATGCTTTCAACAAGTCGCATGCTGCCTGCTATGCGGTAGTTGCGCTTCAGACGGCATATCTCAAGAAGTATTATCCGGTTGAATTTATGGCAGCTTTGATGACATCAGTACTTGATAATACTGTAAAGGTTGCAAATTATATTGGAGTATGTAAAAAGAATGGCATTCAACTTTTGCCACCAGATATCAACTCAGGGGCAGGTCCTTTTACTGTAGAAGGTGAAGCGATTCGCTATGGTATGTATGCTATTAAATCAGTTGGCCGCCCTACAATTGATTCAATTGTCGCAGAGAGAAAAAATGGTAATTATCGCGACCTTGAGGATTTTGTTCAGAGAATTGGCTATTACGATGCAAATAAGCGTACGGTTGAAAATCTGATAAAGGCTGGTGCTCTTGATTCGCTAGAGGGAAATCGTCGTCAGAAATGCATGATTTTCCCAAGCATTATGGATTCTGTTTCTGCGTCTAAGAAAAATGACGTCGCAGGCCAGATGTCTCTTTTTGATTTTGTGTCGGAGGAACAGCAGCAGGAACTTAAAATTTCTTTACCAAATGTAGATGAATTTGATAAAGAGCTTATGCTTTCCTTTGAAAAGGAGCTGATGGGCGTATATGTAAGCGGACATCCACTTGAGGATTATATGGGTGTTCTTGAAAAAAATGCCACAGCAAGCTCCTCAGAGTTTGTTATTGATGAAGAGACAGGACAGGCTCCTATCGCTGATGGCAAGGAGGTTGTAGTCGGTGGTATGATTACTGCTGTTACAATCAAGTACACCAAAAACAATAAGACTATGGCATTTTTGACACTTGAGGATCTTTCTGGTTCGATTGAGGTTATTGTTTTTCCAAAGGATTATGAGACCAACCGTCTGATGATTGTGGATAACAGCAAGGTATTCATAAAGGGACGTGTACAAGCTGAGGATGAAAAGGATGCCAAGCTGATTTGTTCACAGATTAAGAGTCTTGATGATTCGACAAAGGAGCTTTGGATTCAGTTTGCCAAGATGGAGGACTACAACGAGCAGACCTTAAGAGAGGCGATTGCTCCTATGGATGGCAATGACAGTGTCGTAATCTATATTTCCACAGAAAAGAAGATAAACAGGCTTGGACCAAGCTTTGGAGTGTTGGCTTCAAAAGAAAATGTTGAGGCTCTGCAAAAGCTTTTTGGTGATGAAAATGTCAAGGTTGTTGAGAAAAAAGTGGAGTTTGCGAGAGGAAAACGCAATTTTTAGTAATAAATTTGAATAGTGTTATTGATTTTTATTGAAATCCAAGCCAAAAGGGGATAAAATAAATTGAATTGTTTTTATTGATGTAGGAGGAATATATAGATGGCTGATACAGTTAATACAATCGGTGTTTTAACATCTGGTGGTGATGCTCCAGGAATGAATGCAGCAATCAGAGCCGTTGTTCGACAGGCTATTGCAAAAGGAAAAAAGGTAAAAGGTATTAGAAGAGGATACGCTGGATTACTTTCTGGCGAGATTATAGATATGAACGCACATAGCGTTTCTGAGACAATCCAAAGAGGTGGTACTGTTTTACAGACTGCTCGTTGTCTTGAGATGCTTCAGCCTGAGTATCAGGAGAAGGCAGCTATGATGGCTAAGGAGGCTGGTATTGATGGTCTCGTAGTTATCGGTGGTGACGGTTCCTTCAAGGGTGCTCAGAAGATTTCTAAGTTTGGAATTAACACAGTAGGTATTCCTGGTACAATCGATCTTGATATTGCTTGTACAGAGTACACTATTGGTTTTGATACAGCAGTAAATACAGCTATGGATGCTATTGATAAGGTTCGTGATACATCTACATCTCACGAGCGTTGTTCAATCATCGAGGTTATGGGACGTGGCGCTGGTTATATCGCTCTTTGGTGCGGTATTGCAAATGGTGCTGAGGATGTTCTTCTTCCAGAGAGATATGATTATGATGAGCAGAAGCTTGTTAATCACATCATCGAGGGTCGTAAGATGGGTAAGCAGCATCATATCATCATCAATGCCGAGGGTATTGGTCACTCAACATCTATGGCAAAGAGAATCGAAGCTGCTACAGGTATTGAGACAAGAGCTACTATCTTGGGTCACATGCAGCGTGGTGGTTCACCAACATGTAAGGATAGAGTTTATGCTTCTACAATGGGTGCTTATGCTGTTGATCTTCTCTGCGATGGAAAGACAAATCGCGTAGTAGCATATCACCATGGTCAGTTTATGGATTACGATATCGACGAAGCTCTTGCAATGAAGAAGGACGTTGATGAGTATCAGTTTGAAATATGTAAGTCTTTGAGCAATGATTACAGGTCAAAATAATAAACAAATCAAAAATATTATAATGCTTCAAAAAAAAGCCCGCGAGCGTCGTGCTCAAAGGCTTTTTGTATGTGAAGGAATACGTGCGGTTTCAGAGGTCCCAGCAAATTTACTTCAAGCCATCTACTACATAGAAGGCTTTGATTCAATAGACGAAGGTAGGGGCTTTCTTTTTGATATCTCAAAAAAGGCACCAAATGTAATTTGTGAGGCTGTTTCTGCAAATGTCTTTTCACATATTACCGATACAGTAACACCACAAGGCGTTCTTGCCCTTGTCAAAATGTGTGATTTCACGCTTTCAGATGTACTTGGCAAAGCTGACAAGCCGGCACACATCATTATACTGGAATCTCTCCAGGACCCAGGTAATATGGGCACAATAATAAGAACTGCCGAGGGCGCAGGTGCTACAGGAATCATCATGAACAAAGGTACCGTAGATATTTATTCCCCAAAGGTTGTTCGTGCAACCATGGGCAGTATTTTCAGAATGCCTCATATCGTGGTTGAGGATTTATCTGCTATCATCGACGAGCTAAAGACTAGCCACAATGTGAGCATCTATGCAGCTCACCTAAAGGGTGAAAAGTTCTATCATGAATTCGATTACACCAAGCCTACAGCCTTCATGATAGGAAACGAAGGCAACGGTCTCACCAGAGAAACGGCAGACCTCGCTACATCCTATCTAAAGATTCCAATGGAAGGCCAACTGGAATCTCTAAATGCATCAGTGGCTGCCAGCATTCTTATGTATGAGGCGCATCGTCAGAGATACTAATGTATCAGTTTAAGTATAGTGGTTCATTCTTCGTAATCCCGTACCATCGAACCACGATAATAGCACGGCGAAATGATATAGTGGTTTGAAGAGAAAAGCGGTAGATTATTTAATAATAAAAGTGAGAGGAAGTTGTTATGAGAATTTGGTTCAAAATATGGGAAAGCAATCATATGCTCAAAGATACAGTAATTGAAGATAATTCGAATGAAACCCGTACTCACAAAATATTCAACGCACTAGAGTCAGCTTGCAACGAATTTGATTTAAGCAAGCCAATCTGGCTCGATTCCACGATTAAAGATTTTAAAGCTCACGGTAAAGCACGCTTTTCAAAGGATGCTTTCGTAGAAGAAATTCCTTTTGATTATTTGGAAATCCATGTAATCGAGGAAGATTAAGCTTGCAAAAATTTAATAATTAGATTTCAACAACAACAATCTGGTAGCCTGCGAGTGTAAGTGTATTTTTTGTCGCATTAACAGGAAGGTTTGAAATAAGAATATTTTTTATTTCATTCGGTAATGTGATTGTTGTTTTTTCATTTTGATAATTTGCTAGTACATAAATGTTTTTATCAGAACATAGACTATATCCTAAAAAGTTTTTAATTTCTTCATGAAAAGGTTTAAAGTCACCATATATCAATGTATTCTTATATTCTGGATTTTTACGTAAGCTAATAAGCTTTTTGTAAAAGTTGTAGACAGAAGCTTCATCATTTATCTGTTCCTCTAGATTTATTGTTGTATAATTTTCATTTACCTTTAGCCAAGGGGTTGCTGTTGTAAAGCCAGCATTTTTGGTGCTGTTCCATTGGAAAGGACTTCTTGAATTATCTCTAGAAAATTCTGAGAGTGCGTCGAGGGCTTTTTCTTTTGAAACGCCTTGTGAAAGTGCACTGTTGTAAGCATCAATAGAAGAACAATCATCTACGTCATCAATGCTATCGATGTGCTTATAGTTTTCCATGCCAATTTCTTGCCCTTGGTAAATGAAAGGAATGCCTGGCATCAGAAAATAGATTCCAGCGAGCATCTTTTTACTTGTGTCAGATAAATCCTCTGGAGCAATATAGTGTGAAACTCCGCGAGGTTCATCGTGGTTTTCGATGATATTTGATAAAAATCCAACCTTGCTAGAAGCAATATGTGCATCTAATATAGCTCTTTTGTATTGCTCAGGAGTGACTCGTGCTTGGTCAAACCAGCCTTTTTCACTTGTATTGATAATTGTTTCTGCAAAATCAAACATTGAGGAGAAATAGCCGTTTTCTCCAATAAAGGCATTTAATTCTTCACTAGAAGAGTTAAATACTTCGCCAACAGAAAATGCATCATATTTTTTGAATGTACGATTTGACATCTCTGTTAAAAAGCTGTCGATTCCGTTTGCATCTTCAATCATTCTTTGGACAGCTACTAAACCGTCATTTCTATCAGGTTCATAATTTTTAAAAGGCAGGCTTTTTTTGATATTAATTATGGCATCTATTCTAAAACCACCAAGACCTTTATCTAACCAGAAATTCATCATCTTATAGATTTCTTCTCTGAGAGCTGGATTTTCCCAGTTCAAATCAGGTTGTTTTTTGTGGAAGAGATGCAAGTACATTTTGTCCTTGTGTCCAGGGAGAAAATCCCAGCATGAACCGCCAAAATAGCTGCGCCAGTTTGTTGGAAGTGGGTCACCAGCTTTATAATCTACGATGTAAAAATATTTTCCATATTCACTATCAGGATTTTCACATGCTTTTTTAAACCACACATGTTCATCAGAACAATGATTAACAACCAAATCCATCAGTATTTTTATGTTGCGCTCATCGGCTTTTTTGATTAATTCATCAAAATCTTCCAGAGTACCGAATCTAGGATCAATATTGTAATAATCAGAAATATCGTATCCCTGATCTGCAAGTGGGGAGCAATATATTGGTGAAAGCCATACAATATCAATTCCTAAATCCTTTAGATAGTCTAATTTAGAAATAATACCTTGTATATCACCTATACCATCCCCATTTGAATCAAGAAAACTCTTTGGATAGATTTGATATGCAATTTTATCTTGCCACCATTTTTTTGTCATAATATTTACCTCGCATAAAAAAATTGATAAAGGCAAAATAGCATAGAAAGTTAACTTGGTAAACAGGTTATGCGACAAACCGACAATATAACAAAAAAGATTCTGTCATTTTTAAACAGAATCTCTTGGGATTAGTGAAAGTGGTAAAATGATGCTTTCAGTTGATGGGTTTTCATTATTTAGGATTTTAATTAGGTTATCAACAGCAAGTATAGCTTTTTGTCGGACGTCTTGTTTTATTGTTGTTAGTTTTGGTGACGCCCATAGTCCACTGTATATTATTCCATCAAAACCGGCTATGCCGACCTGCTGCGGAATTGATATATTGTGTGATAATAAAAAACTTTGAGCTTCAAGAGCAAAAAAATCTGATAAGAAGAAAATAGCAGTTTTTCTTTTAAATGGGAGATGCTGTGCTAATTCTTCGAAATAGTGTTGCCTGCTTTCAAAATCTGAACCAAAGATATCTAATTGGATTTTATGCTTTTGTGGTTCACATGAGTTTTCAAAGGCTTTTTTGGCACCTTGCCAGCGCATATGATCATTACCATAATCTTTGTAGGCTGCTACTAAGATATCCTCGTACCCGAGTGAAAGGAGATGATTAATCATAAGTGCACCGCCTCCTTCATTATCTATTCCAATGTTGAGAATAGGTGAATTATGAGGTGGTTGATTATGTGCATCTATCGATACAATAGGCTTATTAACAAGATGTGAGAGTTTTTCACAATTGGAGTATGAAAAAGTGATAGTGATAATTCCGTCAACATCCCATTTCTTAATCATTTCAAAAATTTCGTCTGGATCAGGTGAAGAGTAAAAAAGTATATAATGACCATGATTTCTTAGATGGCTTTCGATATGTCCTACGACTTCCCCATAAAAAGGATCTGCCAGTATAGATTGTTCGTAAGTTTTGTGTGAGTTCGCTATAACTGCGATGAGCTTTGATTTGTCCTTGTGGAGAATACGATTTTCCTGTTGTAGATTGTATCCCATTTCGTTTATTAAATGTGTGATTTTTTTAACATTTTCTGGAGATACCTTTTTTGTATTGTTGTGTATTACATTGGATACAGTTGTAGTACTTACGCCGGCTTTTTCAGCAATATCTTTGATTCTAACCATTTTTCTCCTTAAAAAACGCGAGTTTATTTGTAAATATTCTACCCCGTACTTACTTATATTATTTTAACATAAATACATCTTTTTTTACCGACATAAAGCATTCTAAAGCTAGGTTATGCGGCAAAACCGTCAAAGTTTACAAAAACGAAGCATCCATAAAGGTTCTTATATCGGTTATGTACATAACGCATATACAACCCCAGTGAAAATGTGATATTTTATTCCTTGCAAAAGTGAGACAAAAAAACTGTATAAAACATCAAGGGAGGACTATGGATAAAAATGTTGGACAGAAAGTGGTGGAAGGAAAGCGTAATTTATCAAATTTATCCAAGAAGCTTTATGGATTCAAATGGTGATGGAATAGGTGATTTGAATGGTGTTCGTTCAAAACTAGACTATCTTGAAAAGCTTGGAGTAAATGTAATTTGGTTATCTCCAGTATATAAATCACCAAATGATGATAATGGATATGATATCTCAGATTATAGAGACATCATGGATGAGTTTGGAACACTTCAAGATTTTGAATTATTACTCGACGAAGCACATGAACATGGTATTCGTGTAGTGATGGACTTGGTTGTTAATCATACCAGTGATGAACATAAGTGGTTTATTGAAAGCAAGTCGTCTCGTGATAATGACAAGAGAGATTATTACATTTGGCGAGAGCCTGTGGATGGTAAAAAACCAAACAATTGGGGAAGTGCATTCTCAGGTTCGGCGTGGGAGTGGGATGAGACTACCCAGATGTATTATCTTCATACTTTTTCAAAAAAACAGCCTGATTTGAATTGGGACAACGAGAAAGTCAGGAAAGAAATTTTCGATATGATGAACTGGTGGTGCAAAAAAGGAATAGATGGCTTTAGAATGGATGTCATTTCTTTGATATCAAAGCTAGACGGTCTTCCTGATGTAGAAAAAACTGATGCTCAGGAATTTGGTGCACCTATGGTTAATGCAAATGGACCAAGAGTTCATGAATATTTGCAGGAAATGAATGAAAATGTTCTTTCAAAATATGATCTCATCACAGTTGGTGAGTGTCCTTGTGTAAATGTTGACGAGGCAAAAAAATATGCAAATAACTCACAAACAGAGTTGAATATGGTTTTTCAATTTGAACATATGGAACTTGATTGTGATGAAAAGGACGGAAAATGGACAACTAAAAAGTATTTTTTGCCAGATTTGAAAGAAAATTTGTCAAAATGGCAGGTTGAATTGGAGGATGAGGGCTGGAATTCTTTATATCTGGATAACCATGATCAACCAAGAATTGTCTCAAGACTTGGAGATGATTCACCTAAATCAGCAAAGTGTATTGCAACAATGCTTCACATGATGAAGGGTACGCCATATATATATCAGGGCGAAGAGCTTGGCATGACTAACTGTCCATTTAAAGATATTTCTGATTACAGAGATATTGAAAGCATTAATGTCTACAATGAGTTGGTTTTATCTGGTCGAAGAAAAGCTGAGGAGCTGCTTGAAGGTATTGCATACCATGGAAGAGATAATGCTAGAACACCGATGCAGTGGAGTGATGATGAGAATGCAGGATTTAGTTCTAACACTCCATGGATTATGGTTAATCCTAATTACAAAACAATAAATGCAAGAGCCCAGGAAAATGATAATTCATCTGTTTTTTCATATTACAAAAAGCTTATTGAGTTGAGACGTTTAAGTGAGTGGGGCGATATTATCGTATATGGAAAATATAGATTGTATGACAAAGAACATGAACAGGTATTTTGTTATACACGAGAGTTGAAAGATAAAAAGATTGTAGTAATTTGTAATCTTTCTAATAGGGAGATTAAGTATCATTTGCCAGATGAAATATCTGATATGAGAGGAGCTGAGTTGATTTCAAATGACAATATTGTTTTTGCAAGAGAAATGAAGCTTCCGAAGTGGGCGGCGCTAGTGTGTGAAATCAATTAGGGTAAATCATAGAGCGTTTGCTCTTTGAGTATAAATATAAAAAAGGAGATTGAGATTATGTGGAAAAAAATTTTGTCAATGTTTATGGTATTTGCCATGACAGCAGTGGTCTTTGCAGGCTGCGGTAATGCATCTGGTACAGCATCCAATGAGAAGGATAAGAAGAAATCAGATGAAACAATTCGTCTTGTGAATGGAAAGATTGAGGTTGATTCTCAATTAAAAAAACTTGCAGAAATGTATGAGGATGAAACAGGAGTTCATGTAGAAATCGAATCACTTGGCGGTGGTGTTGATATTCAGGGCACTTTGAAGGGCTATTACCAATCTGGAAATATGCCGGATATTTTTGTAAATGGTGGTGAGGCAGATTTCGCAAATTGGGATGGACTTCTTGCAGATCTTTCTGACGAAGCTTGGGTTTCTGATACTGATTCGGCATATGTAAACGGTAAGGGTGAAGTAGTTGGTTTCCCATATTCAACAGAGGCAATTGGACTCACATATAATGCAGATATTCTTGATAAAGCAGGTATAGATCCAAAGACTATCACTGGTCCAGATTCAATGAAGGAAGCTTTTGAATTACTTGATTCTAAGAAAGAAGAGCTTGGCATAACAGCAGTTGTTGGATATTTCTGCGAGCCTGTAAATCTTTATTGGTCGACAGGAAATCATCTTTTTGGAAATTATCTTGATGCTGGTTTAGCTAGAGATGATACAAAATACATTGATGAATTAAACCAAGGCGGAAAGCTTGACGAAAAACGTTTTTTAAATTTTGCAAAGATGATAGAACTGTTTAATAAGTACTCTGACCAGGATTTACTTGTTTCAGGTACATATGATCAGCAAATTCAGAACTTTTCATCAGGTAAGTATGCATTTGTTACACAGGGATCTTGGATTGGTGCAACAATGACTGCTGATGATAAAGAAATGTATGATGCAGCGGGTAACTTTAAGTGCGGTATGATTCCATATGCATTTGAAGAAGGTATCGATACTATTCTTACAAATTCGCCATCTTGGTGGTCTGTATATAATGATGGAAATGTAGAAGCTTCAAAGAATTTCTTACAGTGGCTTACAACGGACAAGGCACAGGAGGTACTAATTAAAGAGGCTGGTTTCATTAGCCCATTTAAATCATCTACTTTCGTAGCTGATGACCCATTTGCTCAGACAATTACTGATTATACACTTGCAGGCAAGACTTCAGCTTGGCATTGGCTCAACCTGAAGGATGGATATGCACTTAATTACGCAGGTCAGGTTTATGCTGATTATGCAAATGGCACAATAAAATCTGTAGATGAGTTTATTGAAAAATATCAGCAGGTAACTGAGGCTTGCTACCAGCAATAAAAAAATAAAAAAAATTTTCACGTGTGGCTACTAGCTTTAGTAGCCATATGTGATAAAAGGGGTATTATTCTTATGAAAGATGATATATTAAAAAAGAAATTCATATCTGGCTTGCTTATTTTAGTGGGGTTAGCACTTTTTATTATTGCACTTGTTATGGATTTTTCGTCAAGTGATTTTACATATAGAGGTACTTTTCTGGTAGTTGGAATTATTACTATAGTATTTGGTGTATATTCTATTCCAACAAAGAAATATCATAGAGCGATAGTAAACGTTTTGTTTCTATGTCCGCTCCTTTTTTGTTTTGTTGTAACAGTGGTCATTCCACTTTTACTTGGTTTATGTTATTCATTTACTGATTGGAATGGTATTAGAATGACAAAAATAATCGGAATAAAAAATTATACCGATATGTTTTCTGAAATCTCATTTTTATGGTCGTTACTTGTTACACTTTTATTTGTAATTGTAAATATGATTGCTATTAATGTGATTAGTCTTTCGCTTGCTGTATTATGCAGCAGTAAAATTCGAGGAAAGGGATTCTTTAGGGCTGCGTATTTTTTGCCGAATCTAATTGGTGGTATAGTTCTTGGTTATATTTGGCAATTCATTTTTAATAATGTAATTCTTAGTTATACAATTAAAACTTTTGAATATAATTCATCAATGCTTTCAAAGACAAATACAGCTATTGCTGCAATTGTTATTGTTTATGTATGGCAATATGCTGGATATATTATGATGATTTACATAACAGGACTTACGACAGTACCAAATGATATTCTTGAAGCTGCAGCTATTGATGGTGCGAACGCAGTAGAAACGTTTTTCAAAATTAAGATGCCTATGATTGCATCTACTGTTACAATATGTACCTTTTTGACATTACAATCAGCCTTTAAACAATTTGATGTAAATATGTCTTTGACTAATGGTACAGGTTCAGTCGAATTTTTAGGACAATATTTGACAAATGGTACGCAGATGCTTGCATTAAATATTTATAACACTGCGATTACAAAAAACAGTTATGCAATGGGTCAGGCTAAGGCAGTATTATTCTTTATCATTTTATCTATTGTCTCTATGCTTCAGGTCAAAGTATCAAATTCAAAGGAGGTAGAGCTGTAATGGTAAAGAAGATAGGTGTTTTAGAAATAGTAGTAAGAATCGTTGCTGTTATTGTGGCATTATATGTATTATTTCCATTTATTCTTGTTGTAATTAATATTTTTAGAAATGCGACGAGTATAGTTGATAATCCAGTAAGTATTTCGGGAATGGGCCTAAATCAGCTTCTTTGTAACCTTAAGGCTGTAATTAATAATTCGAATTTTAGCTTTTGGACAGCTTTTTTTACCTCGGCAGTAATTACTGTTGTGACGTTAGTTTTGTTGGCACTCTTAGGCGGTATGGCAGCTTGGGTTATTAGTAGAAACAGTAAGAAAAAATGGGCAGTAGTAATTTATATGGCATTTATTTCGTCTATGATTATTCCATTTCAGGTTGTAATGCTTCCACTTATTTCAACATTTAGAGATGTAGGAAAATTTGTTGGTATAGAAATGCTACAATCTATTCCGGGAATTGTATTTGCTTATTTGGGCTTTGGTGGAGCAATGACAGTATTTATTCTTACTGGTTTTATCAAAACCATTCCATATGAACTTGAGGAAGCAGCAGCTATTGATGGTTGTTCACCTGAGAGAACATATTTTAATATCATTCTACCTTTGATGAAGCCACCAATTGTTACTGTAACAATTTTAAATGGTATGTGGATATGGAATGATTATTTGTTACCATCATTGATGCTGGGACAAAATGGCAGAGTGAAAACTTTACCTGTAGCGGTACAGGCATTTGTTGGTTCTTATGTTAAGCAGTGGGATTTGATTTTGACGGCAGCATTTTTTGCAATTATTCCTATGATAATTTTGTTCATGTTCGCACAAAAACAAATCATGGGTGGAATGGTTGATGGTGCTGTAAAGTCTTAGTTTACCGTACAAAGCTAGTCATCTTTCAGTTCTGAAAGGTAAAAATAATTCGCACTAAATTCCTTGAATTCAAGCATCTTTCTTTGCGATAGGGTAAAATAAAAGAAAAACTTTATCGCAAAGGAAGACGAAATGAGTAGAGCCCAAGATAGAATTAAGAAAAAA
>JAZLJM010000043.1:0-58968 GCA_045617805.1 Pseudobutyrivibrio sp. | reverse complement strand
TGCGTCTGTTCTTTCTTGGTGCCATAAGTGCGTTACTCATAATCCTTTCCATTCCTTTCTTAAATGTATCGCACCTTATAAAAAAAATAAAGTGCATAAGTTTTGGTTACCGGTAACTTACACACTTTATATTACACTCTCCTTTGGCGCTTATCGCAGGTAAAGATGTTGACGTTATTTTCGATATGGGTGACGGCACTACCTGGCAGATTAATGGTATGTCTATTGATGCAGATGCAATTAATGATTTGGACTTAGGATTAGTATTCGGCAAGAATGTTGCAATAGATATTCCAAATGATATCAGAAAAGATCTTGTGGGCAAATTTGATGCACTTGATTTGAGCTTTAATTATGATGGACAGTTGGGATTAACAGCGACTTTATCTTTATGTATTGATTCAAAATATGATGGTATGTATGGAAATTTGTTTTACTATTCTCCATCAAAGAACGAGTATGAACATATTGAAAGTATTAAAGTTGTAGATGGTAATATATGTTTTGACTTTTCACATTTTTCGGATTATACGATTGTATTTTCGGATGATCCTTTGAAAACACCTAAATTTGCAAATGGCGAAGATGTCAGTGCAAGTGAGCTTGAGGCTCATACCTACAATACATCTTCAATATATATATTATTATCAGTTGGTGTTATCGTAATTACTGCAATTATTTTTGGAATATTATTTCTAGTTAAGAAAAGAAAAGCCAAAGGTGATTTAGCGAAGAAAAGAAGTTTAGGATATTAATAGAAAGAGAAGAAATATGGCACAAGAGAACAAAATGGGCGTTATGCCTGAAGGAAAATTATTGATTAGTATGTCGCTTCCTATGATGATTTCGATGCTTGTTCAGTCGATGTATAATATCGTAGATAGCTATTTTGTTTCAAAAATCAGCGAGGAGGCGTTAGCGGCTGTTTCTGAAGCATTCCCTGTGCAGTTGTTTATGATTGCAATTGGAGCAGGTACTGGTGTAGGTGTAAATGCATTGGTGTCCCGTGCATTAGGAGAACACGATAAAGAAAAGGCTAGCCGTTTCGCGCAGAATGGTATATTTGTTTACGCTATTAGTTATGTGGTTGTAGTGATTTTTGGATTATTGATTAACCGTCCGTTTTTTGAATTGCTTACGACCGATGGCCAGGAGCAAATGGTTGAGTATGGTGTGTCATATCTTTCAATTTGTATTATTTTTTCCTTTGGAATGTATGCACAGTTTATTTTTGAAAGACTTCTTCAATCCACTGGTCGAACATTATTTACGATGTTTTCGCAGGCAAGTGGTGCAATAATCAATATCATTTTTGATTATCTTTTGATATTTGGTATTGGTCCATTTCCTGAAATGGGAATTAGAGGTGCTGCTGTAGCTACTGTTATGGGACAGATTGCGGCTGGAATTATTGCTTTGATAGGAAATATCACTATCAACAAAGATATTTCTCTTAATTTCAAAGGCTTTAGACCTAGTGGTAAGGCGATTTCAAATATTTATAAGATTGGTGTTCCATCAATTTTGATGCAATCTGTAGGAAGTATCATGATGTCTGGAATGAATTATATTCTTAAAGAGTTTTCTGCTACTGCAGTTGCATTTTTTGGTATATACTTTAAATTGCAAAGCTTTTTCATTATGCCAGTATTAGGCTTGAATAATGGATTAATACCTATTTTGTCGTATAATATGGGCGCTAGGAATTCTAAGCGTATGCGAAAAACATTAAAGTATGGATATATTATTGCGTGCTGCTCGATGGTATTTGGTTTTCTTTGCTTTGAGCTGATTCCTAAGCAGTTGCTTTCGATTTTCAGTTCAAATCCAGATATGTTTGATATTGGAATATCAGGTCTTAGAATAATAGGCTTTTCTTATTTGGTGGCATGGGTTAGTATTGTAAATATGAGTTTGTTTCAAGCAGTTGGAAAAGCGGTATACAGTATGTGGATTGCAATTGCAAGACAGCTTTTGGTATTACTTCCACTTGCATATATTTTGGCAAAAATCGGTGGCCTTGATTTGATATGGTATAGTTTCCTGGGTGCAGAGCTTATTAGTGTGACTATTTCAACCATATTCAAAAAGAAAACATATGCGACAGTTTTAAAGGATTTATAAAATATAGTTTGAAAGGGAATAAGATATGAAAGATATTGATTTGCTTTTTTCAGGCGTAGATAGAACACAGTGGAAACGAATTCTTCCATTTGTACGTGAGGATAATAGGAAGTTTTTGTTGGCATATTCTGTTTTGGCAACAGTTATGCTTTTGATTTTTTCTTGTATGCCAGATTCGATTTCCTTTTTTTACAAGAACCATAATATATATTTTGGGGCAACAGTATTATTGTTGGCCCTCTTTTTAGTTACTTTTTTTGTTACGAATAAGCATCCATTTATTATTAATATCCTGACATATGTACAGGCAGTTATTTTTTGGCTGATTGGTTTGTTTATTAGATTATATGGTTCAGAAAGTACTGCTCAATATTCTGTTACGGCAGTGGTTGTTATTACGGTAGTTCCTTTTCTTTTTACGTATAAGCCATTTTTTTCTATGATCATGACGATTGGTTTTTCTGTTGGATTTGAGGTGATTCTGTTTACTAATAAACCGTCAGCAATAGGCGTTGGTGAAATAATCAATGTGTGTATTTTTTCTATAATAGGAATTATTGCCGGTATATACACACTTCGTAGTAAAATTCGACGTTTTATTCTTGAGGAAGAGAAGATTAGATTACTTTTTACAGATGAATTGACTGGAATGAATAATCGTAGAAAATATCAGGAGAAGGTTGAAGAACTGGCTACGAAGGAAGATTTGGATGTTACGATTATTTTCCTTGATGTAAATGGTTTGAAAAAAACAAATGATAGTATCGGTCATATGGCTGGTGATGAATTGATCAAGGGGGCTGCTAAGTGTATAGTGACAGCCTATGAAAAGTATGGTTCTTGCTATCGAGTCGGCGGTGATGAATTTGTATGTGTAATTGAAAATCATGATTATTCCGAAAGTGAATTAAGAGCTGAGCTTGATAGGCAGTTGCGTTTCTATTATGGAACGCTTGAAGATACGATGACAATTGCTTGTGGAATTTCAAAATCTGTTGAACATAAAAAGCTGACAATTCAGCAGGTTGTTGATGTTGCGGATGAAGAAATGTATAAGAATAAACGCCAGATGTATTCTAATATATAGAAGTTACAAAAAGATGAATCAGTTTTTGTTAATAGTGTATAATTTTCAAACAATTTCTTTGATTTGTAATTAAATTTAAGTATTTATAACGCTATTTGAAGTTATTTGTTTTACAAATGATTACGAAAACCACGAAAATAGAATCGTTTTGCAATATAAATTGCATTTTTTACAACAAAATTTTTAATAAATATTATTCAAAATCTACTTTGAAGGAGAAAAAGAATGCCTGTTTTTGATTTTAACGAAGAAAAAGCTGAAAAGAAGGAAGCTGTATGTACATATTCGACATTTAGATCAGATGCACCAGTTGCAGATGCTAAAAAGCCGATACTTGTTATTGATAATTTATCGAAATGTTTTGCACATCATACAAATGGTGTGTTTACAAATCCTATTAAGAGAACTTCGTTCGAGGTCGATAGTGGAAATGGTGTTGTTAGTGCTGATATTATTAGAGTAGACCTTAGATTTGTTAGTCTTATTGGATGGTTAGGCGAGAATCATATACAGGTTAGACTTTCTGGCGAGGTGACAGATGAAGGCTACGCTGTTTACAAAATTCGTGAGACAGGACTTACTGGACAGGACAAGCTCTCTGGTGAGGATGGATTCTTGCAATTTATGATGGAAAGACTTTTTGCATCAAATGCACCATCTGAAGAGGAGCTGGATGAAGAAAATATGGAAGATAGTGATGATATGAAGCTTACTTCCATTCAATCAATTACTGATTTTATTAATTGTGCAGGTAGAACTTTACCAGAAAATATCAGAAATTGGGCAAGAAGAAATCTTGCTGTTGCAAAATCAGGCGAGGTTACCGTTGAGGAAAGACGTCATGCGCAGCGTGCGCTTTCTATTATGACAGGTATTCAGTGGAAAAATGATTATTTCGAAGCAATTGATCCAGTTGCGGCAAGAGCAATTTTAGATGAAGAATTGTATGGACTTGAATCTGTTAAGCAGAGAATTATGGAAACTGTTATTCAGATTAATCGAACTCATACGTTGCCATCATATGGACTTTTACTTTGTGGACCAGCGGGTGTAGGAAAATCGCAGATTGCGTACGCGGTTGCCAGGATACTTAAGCTTCCTTGGACAACTCTTGATATGAGCTCTATTAATGATCCAGAGCAGCTTACTGGTAGTTCCAGAATTTATTCAAATGCCAAGCCGGGTATTATTATGGAGGCATTTGCAAATTCAGGTACATCAAATCTTGTTTTTATCATCAATGAGTTAGATAAGGCTGCTAGTGGTAAAGGCAATGGTAATCCGGCGGATGTTCTTTTGACACTGCTAGATAATCTTGGTTTTACAGATAATTATATGGAATGTATGATTCCTACTATGGGCGTATATCCAATTGCAACAGCTAATGTCAAAGCAGATATTTCAGCACCTTTGATGTCGCGTTTTGCAGTTATTGATATTCCAGACTATTCAAAGGATGAAAAGAAGGAGATTTTCAGAAGATTTTCTCTTCCTAAGGTATTAAAAAGAATGGGAATGTCTGCTGATGAGTGTGTAGTTACTGATGATGGATTAGATGCACTTATTGATAAGTTTGTAATTTCTACAGGTATTCGAAATGTAGAGCAGGCGGCTGAGCATCTTGCTGCAAATGCTCTTTACCAGATAGAAGTTGATGGTGTGAAGAGTGTGGTATTTGATAGAAAAGCTGTTGAAGAAAAATTATGTTAAAAATTTTAATTATTCTTCTATGAATTTTTCGTAGACTATCAAAGTATTTTGTGATACATTTTCTTTGGTAAAATATTTATAAAAATGAAAGGAGAGCAGCTATGGATAAATCTGACAGTCACGGGCGATTGCTTAAGGGCGATGATATTAAGAAAATACATTTTGCTGCTTTCCTTATTTGATATTAATTGATAGCAGTATATAGAATTGTGTGTTTCTTTTGTCATCGTCTGTTCGATGACATTTTTGATTTTTAGCGAAATTTTTTATGGAAAAGAAAGAAACACTTGAGGTTTTAAAGGTTGAGGAAATCCTTGCAATAATACGCAAGGAGCTTGCAAATCCATCACAGACCAGAGAAGCTTTTATTGAGAGTCTTGACGATTATCACGAAAATGATATCGCTGATGCATATGAAGCACTTTCGGTTGAAGAAAGACGTCAGCTTATTCATTTTTTAGGAGCTGAGGCACTTTCTGAGATTTTCCCATACTTGGAGGATGTTGGTGATTATCTTGCTGAATTTTCTCTTGAAGAGGCTGCTGATGTCCTGGAGAACATGGATGCCGATGATGCGGTTGATGCTCTTGAGGATATCGAGGATGAGGATCAGAGAGAGAAGCTCATCAATTTGATGGATACAGAAGCATCTGCGGATGTTCGACTTATCAATTCATATGATGATGATGAAATTGGTAGTATGATGACTACGAATTTTATCAGTATTGGTAAGGATTATACAGTTAAGCAGGCTATGCGAGCTTTGATTTCCCAGTCAGAGGAAAATGACAATATAAATACAATTTATGTTGTCGATGAAAATAATAAATATTACGGAGCAATTGATTTAAGAGATTTGATTATTGCCAGAGATTATACCCCGCTAGAGGATATTATTTCTCATAGTTATCCAAGTATACAGGCGGATGCTATTATCTCAGAATCAATTGAGACTTTGAAGGATTATGCTGAGGACTCAATTCCAGTACTTAATCCGTCAAAGGAAATTCTAGGAGTAATTACATCTCAGGATATTACAGAGGCTGTAGATGATGAGATGGGTGAGGATTATGCAAAGCTTGCCGGTATGACGGCTGAGTCGGATTTGAATGAGCGCCTTCTTGAGTCAGTAGGCAAACGTGTGCCATGGTTGATTTTGTTGCTTGCTCTTAGTATGATAACAAGCTCGGCTGTTGGAATTTTTGAAAATGTAATTGCATCAGCGGCAATTCTTGTTGTATTCCAATCGGTAATATGTGGTATGTCAGGAAATGTCGGTACGCAGTCCCTTGCTGTAACTATTCGAGTGCTAATGGATGAAGATGTTTCCGGTAAAGAAAAGGCAAAGTTTGCTTTTAAGGAGATGCGATTAGGTCTTACAATAGGATTACTTCTTGGAATTTTTGCAGTAATAGTTGTTGGCGGTTATCTACACATTTTCAAGGATTATTTATGGATTGATGCATTCCATTTATCTGGAATAGTTGGCGTATCGCTTGTGGCAGCTATGACAATTTCAAGCTTTGTGGGTACTATCATTCCTATATTTTTCCACAAAATCAAGGTTGACCCTGCAGTTGCATCAGGTCCATTGATTACAACCTGCAATGATTTGATAGCGGTAGTTACATATTATGGTTTGGCAGGATTACTTTTGCTAAAGCATTTCTAGAAAAAGGAGTATAGATTATGTTAAAAGGAATACCAACTATTTTATCACCTGAGTTGCTTAAGGTATTAGATGAAATGGGACATACAGATGAGATTACTATTGCTGATGGGAATTTTCCCGGACACACAATGGGACAGAGGGTAATCAGATTAGATGGTCACGGAGTTCCTGAGATTTTGGATGCGATTTTGCAGGTGTTTCCATTAGACAGATATCCTAATAGCAAGGGCGAGGTAGACCCACCATGTACGCTTATGTCGGTAGAGCCTCATGAAGCTGATAAGGTAAAGACACCAATCTGGGATGAGTATAAGCGCATCGTCAAAGCTAGAGAGGGATTAGATGAGTCTGCATTTAAAGAGATAAATAAATGGGATTTTTATGAGCAGACGAAGGAAAAGTCGACAGTTGTTGTAATGTCTACTGAGACAGCAATTTACGCCAATATAATTTTAAGAAAAGGCGTAGTAATTAATAATTAAAATATTAGGGGAGTAGGTATGAAAAAAAGATTTTTTAGTTTTCTTGCAATTTTAGTTGCAGGTATGATGTTATGTACTGGATGTGGCTCTAAGAGTGAAGATGTTGAGACTTATGCACAGTACGATAATATGGGTCAGTCAAAGGCCGCGGGGATGAGCTATGCAGAAAGTGTAGATAGTTACTCAGAAGAATCTGCTGAATCGGCTGGGTCAGCAGAGCTTGAGGCAACATCAAATTCTGAAAGTGCGACTTCGGCTGAGGATGTTACAGAGAACAATACACAGGAAGTTAGTGCTCGTAAAATTGTTTACACTGCTGATGTAAGCATGGAGACAACAAAATTTGACGATGCAAAAAAGGATATTGATAAGCTTATTGAATCCTTTGATGGCTATTGCGAGAACACTCAGCTCAATGGAACTAAGAAGGAATGTAATAGAAATGCATATTTTAGAGTGAGAATTCCTGTGGATTCATATAGAGATTTTATGAATTCTGTAGGCGATGTTGCAATGGTGACAAGCTCTAGCGAAAATGCTGAAGATATTACGTCTTCTTATGTAGATGTAGAAGCTAGAATTAGCAGTCTTGAAAAGAAAAAGCAGCGTCTTGAGGAATTAGAGGATGCCGCAACTGAGGTTGACGATTTACTTAGTATTGAGACTCAGATTGCTGATGTAATTTATCAGATTGAGCAGTATACAGGTACTTTGAATTCGTATAAGGACCAGGTCGCAAAGTGTACAGTTAATATTTCGATAGAGGAAGTTCCAGCATACAATAAGCCAGCAGGTGGTAAGGAGACATTTATCTCAAGATTGCAGTCAGCCTTCTTTGGAAGTATGTATGGTTTCAAGTCATTCTTTGAGGGACTTGTTATCGTGATTTTATATATAATTCCATATGCTATTGTTATTGGTGTGATTGTTTTCATTCTCAAGAAGACAGGATTTAAATTCCATATCAAAAAGAAGTCGAAGAAAAAGAAATTAGAAGACAATCCTGAGGAATCTGAAAAAACTGAGTCATAGTGTTAAGGAATAGATCATAGAAATTATTATATTAGTATTGTTAAAGGGCTATTTAAAAATGGCCCTTTTTTTGATATAATCTGTTGGATTGTTTATATTAGATGAGTATATGTTTTATTTTAAAGGAGTTTACCATGAGAGTTGGAACAGGATATGATGTTCATAAACTTGTTGAAGGTAGAGACCTAATCATCGGTGGTGTGAAAATTGAACATTCGCTGGGATTATTAGGTCATTCTGATGCAGATGTACTTTTACACGCGATTGCAGATGCTGTGCTTGGTGCAGCAGGCTTAAAGGATATAGGTGCACATTTTCCAGATACAGACCCTAAGTATAAAGGCGCTGATTCACAGGTGCTTTTATCAGAGTGCAGACGTCTTATTGAGGAAAAAGGATATATCGTTGGAAATGTAGATGCAACTGTAATAGCTCAGGCACCAAAGCTGAGACCTTTTATTTCTATGATGGAAGAAAATGTGGCAAGATGCTTAGGCGTTGATGTCGAACAGATAAATATCAAGGCTACTACTGAAGAGCATTTAGGCTTTACAGGTAGAGAAGAAGGTATATCAGCACAGGCAATTTGTTTGTTATATGATATGTATGATGGTTCACAGCTTGTCTATGATAGTGAGGCTAAGTGTGCGAACTGTCAGAAGAACAATGGATAAAATTTTTTAAGGAGTTATGTTATGGCTTTCAATTTTTATAATACATTAACTAGAAGAGTTGAGAATTTCAAACCAAATGAAGAGGGCAAGGTTGCAATGTACACCTGTGGTCCTACAGTATATCATTTTGCACATATTGGAAATATTCGTACATACATCATGCAGGATGCGCTCATTAAGGCACTTGAGTATGCAGGCTATGATGTGAAGCGTGTTATGAATATCACTGATGTTGGACATCTTTCTTCTGATGCAGACACAGGTGAGGACAAGATGTTAGCTGGTGCAAAGCGTGAACATAAATCAGTTATGGAAATTGCAAAGTTTTATACTGATGCATTTTTTACAGATTTTGATGCTGTTGGAAATAAGAGACCTGATGTTGTAGAGCCTGCTACAAATTGTATTCCTGAGTTTATTCATATGGTAGAGGTACTTTTAGAAAAGGGCTATGCGTATATCGCTGGTGGTAATGTGTATTTTGATACATCAAAGCTTGAGGATTATTATATTTTTTCCTCTGCTGTTGAAAAAGAGCAGTTATTAAGTGGCGTTAGAGATGACGTTGAAGAGGATTCAAATAAAAAGAATAAGACAGATTTTGTTCTTTGGTTTACAAAATCAAAGTTTGAAGATCAGGCGCTTAAATGGGATAGTCCATGGGGCGTGGGATACCCAGGCTGGCATATTGAGTGCTCTTGTATTTCAATGAAGCATTTGGGTGAATACATGGATATTCATTGTGGTGGTGTAGATAATATTTTCCCACATCACACAAATGAGGTTGCTCAATCAGAGAGCTATCTTGGTCATAAATGGTGTAATTACTGGTTCCATAGTAATCATCTTAATGATCAGTCTGGTAAGATGTCTAAGTCAAAGGGGGCTATTCTTACAGTTTCAGTTCTTAAAGAAAAGGGATATGATCCTTTGGTTTACAGATTTTTCTGTCTTCAGTCACATTACCGTAAGCCACTTGTATTTTCTTATGAAAATCTTGATAATGCAAAGGCTGCTTATGAGAAGCTTGTGAAGCGCGTGGCTGAGCTTAAGAGTGAAGGAACAGTTGACAATGTGACATTTGAAGCATACAAGGCTAAATTCCTTGAGGCGGTTTCAAATGATTTAAATACATCTATGGCTGTAACAGTTTTATATGATGCATTAAAGGCAGATACAAATGATGCTACAAAGCTTGCATTAGTGGAAAGCTTTGATACAGTGTTATCGCTTGATTTGATTAATCATGCAAAGGCACTTTCTGATGCAGGTGCAGCAGTTGATCCAGAGCTTGAAGCTTTTGTACTTGATGCAATTGAAAGACGTGCAGCAGCTAAAAAGGCAAAGGATTTTGCTACAGCAGATGCTATTCGTGACGAGTTACTTGCAAAAGGCGTTGAGATTAAGGACACTAGAGAAGGTGTTAAATGGAATTTGATTTAAATAGCTATATAAATCAGGAATTCAATATAGAAGCGAAGGATATTAGGACGTATTCGCCACTTACTTTGGCATATATCGGAGATGCAATTTTCGATGTGATTATCAGGTCGATTTTGGTTAATCGTGGCAATACTGCGGTGAATAAGCTACATCAAAGAGCAAGCTCTATTGTAAAAGCACCGACGCAGGCACTTATGGCGCAGGCACTTCTTGATGATTTTACAGAAGAGGAGGCTGATTATTATCGTCGCGGCAGGAATTCAAAGCCGCATACCAAAGCTAAAAATGCTAGCACTATGCAGTATTTAGATGCTACAGGCTTTGAAGCGGTGATAGGCTTTTTGTATCTTACAAATCAGATGAATCGTATTTGTGAGCTTGTTGAAATCGGGTTGAAAAAGCTTGATATTGAAGTGTAGGTCTATTTTAAATTATTGTCAGCACCGTCTGGAGGTTTTGATGGAAGAAAATTTTGAAAGCAGAATAATCGAGGGAAGAAATGCAGTTCTTGAGTCATTTCGTTCGGGAAAAACAATTGATAAGCTTTTTGTTTTGGCAGGATGTCAGGACGGCCCGGTACAGACTATTTTGCGTGAAGCGAATAAAAGCAAGGATACAGTGGTTTCTTTTGTAAAAAAGGAGCGTCTTGACCAATTATCAGAGACAGGCAAGCATCAGGGTGTTATTGCGTATGGTGCGTCCTATAGCTATGCAACTGTAGATGACATTATGAATAAAGCAAAGGAAAAGGGGGAGGCCCCATTTGTGATTATTCTTGATAATATCGAGGATCCACATAATCTTGGTGCGATTATTAGAACAGCTAATTTAGCAGGAGCACATGGTGTTATTATTCCAAAGCATAGAGCGGTAGGACTTACTGCTACTGTTGCAAAAGCGTCTGCGGGAGCATTGAATTATACTCCTGTTGCGAAGGTGACAAATATTTCAAAGACTATGGAAAGCTTGAAGGAACAGGGCATGTGGTTTGTATGTGCTGATATGGGTGGTACCTGCATGTATGATTTAAATCTTAAGGGCTCAATTGGTCTTGTTATTGGAAATGAAGGTCATGGAGTATCAGATTTGGTTAAGAAAAATTGTGATATGGTTGCAAGTATTCCAATGTCAGGCGATATTGATTCTTTGAATGCTTCTGTGGCATGTGGAGTATTAGCTTACGAGATTGTTAGACAACGTATACAGGGAAAATAATTTTGAGCATTGATTATTCACGTTTTACGGATGAAAAATTAATAGAGATGTATAGAAATGGTGATGCAGGTGTTGTTTCGTATGTTTGTGACAAATACAAACCACTCGTATTAAAGAATGCAAAGCCACTTTTTATTGCAGGCGCTGAGAATGAGGATCTCATCCAGGAGGGGATGATTGGTTTATTTTTGGCGATTGGTGACTATGATACTTCTTCAGAAGTCACCTTTTTTCATTTTGCAAATATCTGCATCAGAAATCAGATGTTTAAAGCGATTGAAGCCAGCAATAGAAAGAAGAATTCACCGCTTAATTCATATGTGTCGATTTTTGATGACGAGGATTCGGAAAATGAAGATTTGTATTTTGCAAATCAAAATCCAGAGTCAATTTTTATTGAAAAAGAGGCTGCATCAAGATTTAGTAGTAAGCTTTTGGCAAAGCTTAGTCCGCTTGAAAAGCAGGTATTTGAACTTTATATTGAAGGCTTGGACTACAAAGAGATATCTGAAAAGCTTGGTAAGGAAGACAAAGCAATTGATAATGCGTTAACAAGAATAAAATCAAAGGCAAGAAAGATTTATGAGTAAAGGGAAAGTTATAGTTGGATTGTCAGGAGGAGTTGATTCCTCTGTATGTGCATATTTGTTGAAGGAACAGGGATACGAAGTAATTGGTGTAACGATGAAGACCTGGACTGATGAGGAGCTATTAGCTCAAAGTGCTGCATGTGGTGGAAAATCTGCAATTGATGATGCCAGGGCTGTAGCAAATACTTTGGGTATAGAATATCATGTGGTTGATTTTGTTGATGAGTTTCAGAAATCTGTTAAGGATTATTTTGTAGATGAATATATGCATGGAAGAACTCCAAATCCATGTATAGTCTGCAATCGAAAAGTGAAATGGGAAGCCTTGCTATTACAAATGCGTACACTTGGAGCAGATTTTATTGCAACAGGTCATTATGCACAGATAAAAAAGCTTTCAAATGGCAGATTTTCTATAGCAAATTCGATTACAGCACAAAAGGATCAAACCTATGCTCTTTATAATCTGACACAAGAGCAGTTGGCACATACTCTTATGCCAGTTGGCGCGTATGAAAAAACTGAAATTAGAGAAATTGCTGTAAAAATTGGGCTAAATATTGCAAATAAACCTGATAGTCAGGATATTTGCTTTATTCCTGATAAAGATTATGGTGCCTATATTCGTTCGGCGGTGGGTGAAAAGCTGCCAGGTCCTGGAGATTTTGTGTTAACGGATGGTACTGTAGTTGGTCGTCACAATGGGATTACAAATTATACAGTTGGACAGCGCAAGCATCTTGGGATTGCGCTTGGTAAGCCTGTATTTGTTAAAAAAATTGATGTATCAAAAAATCAGGTGGTTTTAGCGGACAATGATGATGTCTTTACAAATGAGCTGGAGTTTGATCAGGTGAATTGTATGGCGGTATCTGAATTTAAAGAAAATGATGAATTTGTCGCCAAAATCAGATACTCTGATCCTGGCGCTGTTTGTAGGGTTAAGAATGTTTCGACTGATAGCATTTGCCTGGAGTTTCCACAAAAGGTTAGAGCGGTTACCCCAGGACAGGCTGTCGTATTATATAGAGAAAACTGTGTTGCTGGTGGTGGTATTATTTGTTAGTGGAAGATGCTCGGATAAAGAGACGTCTGTTCTGAACAAATGTAGTTTAAAGCTTGAAAAATACTGGCTTTCTTTTTTGATATACTGCAAATTCATCAAAACCACAAGTCTTTAGCAAATCAGGTAAAGCGTCAAAGCCTAGCGCGATGTTTTCTTTTGTATGAGCATCTGCGCCAAGTGTTATTAGCTTACCGCCTAATTCGTTGTAGCGTTTAATAGATTGTATGCAGGGATTTGGCTCAGGAAAATCAGAGTGAATTTTACTGGTGTTGATTTCAAGAGCTTTGTCCTTTTTTATTAATGTCTTAAAAATTTCGTCGATTATTTCTTTGTATGGCTCATATGGGTTTGATTTTACCGACATATTTGGAGCATATCTAAACATATAGTCAAGGTGACCTAGTGTGTCAAAATCTGAAAAAACTGTTATGTTTTTTAAAATTTCTTCATAGTATTTAGTGCAGAGCTTAAAAATGTCTTTATTTTCCCAAAAAGAAGGATAGTATGGGTCAGCTTTGTCTACAACATGTGTTGAGCCGATTATGAAATCGAAATCATAGGAATTTGCAATTTTTTGATTTTGCTCACAAATGTGAGGCTGAAGTCCAAGCTCGATTCCTGTCAGAATTGTAAAGTTTTCATCTGAATATTCTGCAGCCAGTTTTTGTAGAACTGAAAAATATGTGTCTGTATCCAAATCAAAAAGACCAGGTTCTTCCCTATAATCAATATCCAGGTGGTCAGTAAATGTGATGCCGGTAAGGCCTTTTTCCTTGGCTGAATTTATCATATCAACGGGTGAAGCTTTGCTGTCTCCTGAAAAAGAAGAGTGCATGTGATTATCCCAAAGCATAGTGATTCTCCTTATTGTTTATTGCATATTTTAAACTGATGAATATTTTATCATTTCAAAGTAGATTTCTCTACTTTGAGAAAAAAATAACAATCTTTTATTTTTTACTTGAATTATGAGAATGTTTTGTATAAAATGAAAGACATCACGGGGCTCATTTTTATGAGACGTGGAAAATTTATTTTAAAAGAATCTTTAGGAGGATTTAAAAATGGCAGTAAGAGTAGCAATCAATGGCTTTGGTCGTATCGGTCGTCTTGCATTCCGTCAGATGTTCGGTGCAGAGGGATACGAAGTAGTAGCAATCAATGACTTAACTAGCCCAAAGATGTTAGCACATCTTTTAAAGTATGATTCATCACAGGGAAGATATGAGCATGCAGATGAGGTTTCTGCAACAGATGACTCTATCATCGTTTGTGGTAAGGAAATCAAGATTTACGCATTCCCAGATGCAAACAATTGCCCATGGGGAGACCTCAAGGTAGACGTTGTTCTTGAGTGCTCAGGTTTCTATACATCAAAGGAGAAGGCACAGGCTCACATCAACGCTGGTGCTCGTAAGGTTGTTATTTCTGCACCTGCAGGAAACGATCTTCCTACAATCGTATTTAATACAAACCACCAGACACTTAAGGCTTCTGTTACAATCATTTCAGCAGCTTCTTGTACAACAAACTGCTTAGCTCCTATGGTTGATGCACTTAACAAGTACGCTCCAATCCAGTCTGGTATCATGGTAACAATCCATGCTTACACAGGTGATCAGATGACACTTGATGGCCCACAGAGAAAGGGTGATCTTCGTCGTTCACGTGCAGCTGCAGTTAACATCGTTCCTAACTCAACAGGTGCTGCAAAGGCTATCGGTCTTGTTATCCCAGAGCTTAACGGAAAGCTCATTGGTTCTGCACAGCGTGTTCCAACACCTACAGGATCTACAACAATTCTTACAGCAGTTGTTAAGAAGGCTGGCGTTACAAAGGAAGATATCAACGCAGCTATGAAGGCAGCAGCTAATGAGTCATTCGGTTACAACGAGGATGAGATCGTTTCTTCTGATATCGTTGGAATGAGATATGGTTCATTATTCGATGCTACACAGACAATGGTTAACCAGGTTTCTGATGATCAGTACGAGGTTCAGGTTGTTTCTTGGTATGATAATGAGAACTCATACACATCACAGATGGTTAGAACAATCAAGTACTTCTCAGAGTTAGCATAATAAATTTGTAAATTGGTCCAACTGCTGCGTATTTTCGTTTGCAGTACTTTGTACAGCGGTTCGAGAACGCGTTGCATTTGAGCAAATTTCCTAAATTTTATTGATTAATTTGGGTCCGGTCCAAATGGACCGGGCCCTTTTTATTATCTAAAACCGCAACAAGTTTTATGGAGGAATAAAAATGGCATTAAACAAGAAATCAGTTGATGATATCAACGTAAAGGGTCGTCGCGTACTTGTACGTTGCGATTTCAATGTACCTTTAAAGGAAGGCGTTATTACAGACGAGACACGTATTAACGCAGCTCTTCCTACAATCAAGAAGCTTATCGCTGATGGTGGTAAGGTTATTCTTTGCTCACACCTTGGTAAGGTTAAGAATGGTCCTAACGAGGGCGAGTCTCTTGCACCAGTAGCAAAGAAGCTTTCTGAAAAGCTTGGTAAGGAAGTAAACTTCGTTTCTGATTACAACGTAACAGGTGATGCTGCTACAACTGCTGTTAACGCAATGAACGAAGGTGATGTTGTTCTTCTTCAGAATACTCGTTTCAGAGGCGAAGAGGAGACAAAGAACGGTGAGGCATTCTCTAAGGAGCTTGCTGATCTTGCTGATGATTATGTATGTGACGCTTTTGGTTCATCACACAGAGCACATGCTTCTGTTGCTGGTGTTACAAAGTTCATCACAGCTAAGGGTGGTTCAAATGTTGTTGGATACCTTATGCAGAAGGAAATTGATTTCCTTGGAAACGCTGTAGAGAACCCAGTTCGTCCATTCGTAGCAATCCTTGGTGGTGCTAAGGTTGCTGATAAGCTCAATGTTATCGATAACCTTCTTGAGAAGTGTGATACTCTTATCATCGGTGGTGGTATGGCATACACATTCCAGAAGGCACTTGGTAAGGAAATCGGTACATCACTTTGTGATGATACAAAGATTGATTACTGTAAGGATATGCTTGCTAAGGCTGAGAAGCTTGGTAAGGAAATTCTTCTTCCACTTGATTCAGTTACAATCGCTGAGTTCCCAAATCCTATCGATGCTCCTATTGAGACAGAAACATATGATTCTGACAATATGCCAGCAGATAGAGAAGGTTGTGATATCGGACCTAAGACAGTTGCTCTTTTCTCTGAGAAGGTTAAGACAGCTAAGACTGTACTTTGGAACGGACCAATGGGTCTCTTCGAGAACCCAGCACTTGCTGTAGGTACAAAGTCTGTTGCTCAGGCACTTGCTGATACAGACGCTACAACTATTATCGGTGGTGGTGATTCGGCTGCTGCTGTTAACCAGATGGGATTTGGTGAGAAGATGAGCCACATTTCTACTGGTGGTGGTGCTTCACTTGAGTTCCTTGAGGGTAAGGAGCTTCCTGGCGTATACGCAGCAGATGACAAATAAATTTTGTGTTATTTCGGCGTTAATGGATAGTCGCAGTACCTAGTACAGCTTCCTATCCATTGCCTTGAAATAACACAAAATTACATTTCAAGTACTTTCTGCGTTAATGGATAGTCGTGGTACCTAGTACAGCTTCCTATTCATTGCCTTGAAACAACTTGAAATTATATTTTGAGTTTTTTCGGCGTTAATATTTAAATAAAAAAGAGGTATAAAGATGGCAAGAAGAAAAATTGTTGCTGGCAACTGGAAGATGAATATGACACCTTCTGAGGCTGTAAAGCTTGTTGCTGAGCTTAAGGATTTAGTTAAGAGTGATGATGTAGATGTTGTTTATTGCGTACCTGCAATTGACATCGTTCCTGTAGTTGAGGCTGTTAAGGGAACAAATGTTGAAATCGGTGCTGAGAATTTCTACATTGAAGATAAGGGTGCTTTCACAGGCGAGATTTCTGCTCCAATGCTTAAGGATGCAGGTGTTAAGTACATCGTTATCGGTCACTCTGAGAGAAGAGATATCTTTGGTGAGAATGATATTCTTATCAACCAGAAGGTTAAGAAGGCATTCGAGGCTGGTCTTTCACCAATTCTTTGCTGTGGTGAGTCTTTAGAGCTTCGTAAGGCTGGTACATATGTTGAGTGGATTAAGAGACAGATTACATGGGATCTTACAGGCGTTTCTGCTGATCAGGTTAAGAACCTTGTTATCGCTTATGAGCCAATTTGGGCTATTGGTACAGGCGAGACAGCTACAGCAGATCAGGCAGAAGAAGTATGTAAGATGATTCGTGAGACAATTGCTGATCTCTATGATGCTCCTACAGCAGAGGCTGTACGTATTCAGTACGGCGGATCTGTAAATGCAGGCAATGCTGCTGAGCTTTTTGCTAAGCCAAATATCGATGGTGGTCTTGTTGGTGGTGCTTCACTTAAGGCTGACTTTGGTAAAATTGTCAATTATAAGTAATAAAAACTCCTAAAGTTTTACATGCGCACTCGTTTTGAGTGCGCTTTTTTCATATATTTTTTTGTTTTTCTATGTTATACTATGAACGCTATAATGAATTTTTATTCATATTTATAGATTGACTGTTTTTTGGAGGTTGTATGAAACGCTTTTCCATTTCTTTAATTTCCCTATTGTTAATTCTTTCGTTAGGTGCATGTGCTAATGAACAAAAAACTGAAGAGAAAGAAGAACGAACAGAGACATTATTTGATGAAGTATCAGATTATACGAAGCTCGATGCTAGTGATCTTGAGGTATTAGCATATGAGGAGGATTCTGAGGCTCAGTATAGACTTGGTGTTTTATATGAATATGGAATAGATGACGTTAATCAGGATTTTGCTAAATCGCTTGAATGGTATACCAAGGCTGCGGAGTTTGATAATGCAGATGCAATAAATGCAATTGGTTATTTCTATTTGAATGGATGTGGCGTGGATGTCGATTTGAAGCTCGCTGAGGAGTATTTTTCTCGAGCAGCAGAATTAGGATCAGTTAATTCAAATGTTGGTTTGGGAAGAGCAATTTTGGCATCTTTTTCTGAAAATGAAATTTCCAGAATAAAGTTTTTGTCTAATCAAGAAAATGTTAAAAAAGATGAAGCGTTGAATACTGCTGATAAACAAGCAGATTCTGATATAGCTACAAATGAAAAAGAAACCATAGAGGTTAATAAAGTAAGTCTACAAGAGATTGATGAACAGCAAGGATTGTATACTACAAAATCAGACAAAATGCGTTCTGATGATATTCTTTTGAAGAAAGCACAGCAGGTTGTTGAGTATTTTAGAAAGGCTGAGATTTCAAAGGATTTAGATGGTACGTATTATTATGGCTATTTGCTTGAAAATGGTATTGGACTTCCACAAAATCCTACTAAAGCAAAAGCTTTTTATCAAAATGTAGTAGCTGTTGATTCAGATAAAATTGAGGATCAGCTAGCAATTAATCAATCGAATGTTGCACTTGGTCTTTTGTATATGAAGGGCAACGGTGTTGTAGAGGATCAAGAAAAAGCAATCGAATTTTTTAAGTACGCTGCTGACAATGGTTATGCAAAGGCTCAGTTTTATATTGGTCAATGCTATGAGAATGGATATGGTGTTGATAAGGACTATGAAAAGGCATTAGAAAATTATCAATTAGCGGCTGATCAGAATTTTGCACCTGCATTGAATCAGATTGGCTATTTATATTACAATGGATACGGCGTTGATGTTGATTTCTCATCAGCGGTATATTATCAAAAATTGGCATCCTTACAGGGTTATGCACCGGCTGAAGTTAATTTAGGTTATTTATTTGAAAATGGATATGGTGTTGAACGTAATTTGGAAACGGCACTCTATTATTATGAGCTTGCTGCGGATGCAGGATATGAGGGAGCAACAGAAGCTGTTGTTAGGGTGAGGGCCCAGATGAATGAATAAAGCTAGAATAGCTTTTCTTCTATTGAGTATAGTAATTGTTTTTTCGGGATGTGAAAAAAATGACAAGATTTCTGATGAGAAAGTAGTAAATGAAGTACCACATCAGATTGTAATTCATGATTTAGATGAAGCGTGGGATGCAATTTTAACTCAGAGTACAAAAGAATTTATTGGTAATCATCCTGTTGATGAAGGATTTTTATCTTATGTTACAGGTATTTATGGTGAGCCGGTAGTTAAACGTATTGCCAGCTTTGCCAAGTTTACGACACCTTCGATATGGAGAAAATCTACAGGGAAAAGTATTCATGTACTTTGGTATGAATATTGCAATAGTACAGGTATTCAGTCATATGGTTTGGATAAAACCTATTGTTTTGATACAAAGTCATCTCAAGAAATTGTTCTTGATTTTACAGGCGATTTAACTTTTGCTGATGATGTTGCAACTACTCAATATATGGAAAAGCAACCGGGTAAAGTATTAGATTGTTTTTCGTCAAATCTTATTGATGAAATGCAAGGCGCAGATGTTATGGTTGCAAATAACGAGTTTGCATATACAAAAAGAGGCAGGGCAATACCAGGGAAGGCATATACCTTTAGAGCAGACCCTTCTAGAGTTGATTATTTGGGGATGTTAGGGATTGATGTTGTTGGAATTGCAAATAATCATGTGTACGATTATGATTTTATTGGTTTTTCGGACACAATTGATACACTTGAAAGTGCTAAGATGCCTTATATTGGTGCTGGTAGAGATATTAATGAGGCTTCAAAGCCTATTTATATTATTGCTGGAGGAAGAAAAATTGCTCTTGTTGCTGCTACACAGATTGAAAGAAGTTATAACTACACAAAAGAAGCAACAGAAAAATCTGGTGGTGTGCTGAAGTGTTTGGAGCCTAGTCGTTTTTGTGAAGAGATTCGTTTAGCAAAGCAAAATTCAGATTACTGTATAGTGTTTGTTCACTGGGGAACTGAAGGAAATGAGCATTACGGAGCAGATCAAATTTCTTTAGCAAATGCATTTGTAAATTCTGGCGCGGATGTTATAATTGGAGGGCATACTCATTGTCTTCAGACAGTTGAATACATTGGAGATGTTCCAGTTTTTTATAGCTTAGGAAACTATTATTTTTCGACTACAACGAATATGCCAAATGCATATGATTCAGGTTTAGCACAGATAAGGATTAGATCGGATGGCAGCATTCAGCCATACTTTTTGCCATGTAGATTTGATTCGGGAGTTACGACTCTACTATCAAAAGACGATAACGCGAATAAGCGTATCATAAATAATTTAAATGAACTTTCTGAGACAGTAACAATTTCTTCAGAAGGTTATGTCATGAAAAAATAACAAATTAAGTGAGGTATTGAAATGAGTAAGAAACCAGTTGTACTTATGGTTCTCGATGGATATGGTCTTAATGACAATCCTAAGGGAAATGCTATTGCAATGGCAAAGACACCAGTTATGGATAAGCTTATGGCAGAGTGTCCTTTTGTAAAGGGACAGGCTTCAGGCCTTTTTGTTGGTCTTCCTGATGGCCAGATGGGTAACTCTGAGGTAGGTCATATGAATATTGGTGCTGGACGTGTAATTTACCAGGATCTTACTAGAATTACAAAGGCTATCAGCGATGGCGATTTCTTTGACAACAAGGTTTTACTTGAGGCAATTAATAATTGTAAAAAGAATAACTCTGATTTACATCTTTGGGGTCTTCTTTCAGATGGTGGTGTTCATAGTCATATTGAGCACGTATATGGTCTTCTTGAGATGTGTAAAAAGAACGATTTCAAGAACGTATATGTACATGCTTTCTTAGATGGTCGTGATACTCCTCCAGCTTCTGGTAAGGATTATTTAGCAAAGCTCCAGGACAAAATGGATGAAATCGGTGTTGGTGCTATTGCATCACTTTCTGGTCGTTATTATGCAATGGATAGAGATAACAACTGGGATCGTGTAGAAAAGGCATACAATTCACTTACAAAGGGTGAAGGTGTTATGGCTACATCAGTAGCTGATGCTATGCAGGCTTCATATGATAATGATGTTACAGATGAGTTTGTACTTCCTACAGTAATTACTGATGAAGCAGGCAAGCCACTTTCAGTTGTAAAGGCTGGTGATTCAGTTGTATTCTTCAACTTCCGTCCAGATAGAGCTCGTGAGATGACTAGAGTTTTCTGCGATGACAAGTTTACAGGCTTTGATAGAGAATTCCTTGATATTTATTATGCATGCTTTAAGGATTATGATGAGACAATTCCAAATAAGCATATTGCATTTGAGAAGGAATCAATCGTAAATACATTTGGTGAGTATCTTGCAGCTTGTGGTAAGAAGCAGCTTCGTCTTGCTGAGACAGAGAAGTATGCACATGTTACTTTCTTCTTTAACGGTGGTGTAGAGGAGCCAAATAAGGACGAGGAGCGTATCCTTGTTAATTCACCAAAGGTTGCTACTTACGACCTTCAGCCAGAGATGTCTGCACCAGAGGTTGGTGAAAAGCTTGTAAAGGCAATTGAGTCAGATAACTATGATGTTATTATCATCAACTTTGCTAACCCTGATATGGTTGGTCATACAGGTGTTATTCCAGCTGCTGTTGCTGCTGTTGAAAAGATTGATGAGCTTGTAGGAAATGCAGTAGAGGCTGTAAAGAAGGCTGATGGCGCATTATTTATCTGTGCTGATCATGGTAATGCAGATATGATGATTGATTATGAGACAGGTGAGCCATTCACAGCTCATACTACAAATCCTGTTCCATTTATTCTTGTAAACTATCCTGAGGCAAAGGCTTTAAGAGAGGGAGGTGCTCTTTGTGATGTTGCACCTACAATTCTTGAGATTATGGGCCTTGAGCAGCCTGCAGAGATGACAGGAAAATCACTTATCGTAAAATAGTTTTTTAGTACCTACCCCTGTTTCTTTTGAAAGAGGGGCGGTACCTTTTATAGCATTAATTAAGAAAGAGGAGTCAATTATGAAGCCAATTAAAGAAGGAAAAGTTAGAGAAGTATATGATAATGGCGATAGCATTATCATGTATGCAACAGACAGAATTTCAGCATTTGATGTTATTCTTAAGAACAAGATTGTAAACAAGGGTGCTGTACTTACTCAGATGTCAAAGTTTTGGTTTGATCTTACAAAGGACATTGTTCCTAACCACATGATTTCAGTTGATGTAAATGATATGCCTGCTGATTTTCAGAATGATGAGTACAAGGGACATGTAATGATGTGTAAGAAGCTTACAATGCTTCCAATCGAATGTATCGTTCGTGGATATATTACAGGTTCTGGTTGGGCTAGCTATCAGGAGAATGGTACAGTATGTGGCATTAAGCTTCCTGAGGGCTTAATCGAGTCTGATAAATTACCTGAGCCTATTTATACACCTTCTACAAAGGCTGAGATTGGTGATCATGATGAGAACATTTCTTATGAGCGTTCTATCGAGGTACTTGAGAAGGAGTTCCCAGGTCACGGTGAGGAGTATGCAATGGCTCTTCGTGATAAGACAATTGCACTTTACAAGAAGTGTGCTGATTATGCACTTACAAAGGGAATCATCATCGCTGATACAAAGTTCGAATTTGGTCTTGATGAGAATGGTGAGGTAGTTCTTGCTGATGAGATGCTTACACCTGATTCTTCACGTTTCTGGCCACTCGAGGGCTATGAGGCAGGTCACGGTCAGCCATCTTTCGATAAGCAGTTTGTTCGTGATTGGCTCAAGGCTAATCCAGATTCTGATTACCTTCTTCCACAGGATGTTATCGATAAGACAATTGATAAGTATCTTGAGGCTTATAAGCTTTTAACAGGTAAGGATCTTGCATTTTAGTCAGGTCTTAGAAGTATTTATTATAAGTTAAATGCTTAAAATATTTGATATATTATGGTAATTACTAATCGTAAGGAAAATTCCTTAGATTACAAAAGGAGATTAAGAATGAGTAATACAGATAGATATTCAAGCCCACTTTCTGAGAGATATGCCAGCAAAGAGATGCAGTATATTTTCTCACAGGACAAGAAGTTCTCTACATGGAGAAAGCTTTGGATTGCACTTGCTGAGACTGAGATGGAGTTAGGTCTTTCACAGGATGGAAAGCCAGTTATCACTCAGGATATGATTGATGAGATGAAGCAGCATATTGAAGATATTAATTATGATGTTGCAAAGGCTCGTGAAGCTGAAGTTCGTCATGATGTTATGTCTCATGTATATGCTTATGGTAAGCAGTGTCCAAAGGCTGCTGGTATTATCCACTTAGGTGCAACAAGCTGTTATGTTGGTGACAACACAGATATTATCATTATGCGTGATGCACTTCTTCTTGTTAGAAAGAAGCTTGTAAATGTTATTGCAGAGCTTGCTGCATTTGCTGATAAGTATAAGGCACAGCCTACACTTGCATTTACACATTTTCAGCCAGCACAGCCAACTACTGTTGGTAAGCGTGCTACACTTTGGCTCAATGAATTTGTTATGGATTTAGAGGATCTTGATTATGTACTTTCAACTCTTAAGCTTCTTGGTTCAAAGGGTACAACAGGTACACAGGCATCTTTCTTAGAGCTTTTCAATGGCGATAATGAGACAATCGACAAGATTGATCCTATGATTGCAAAGAAGATGGGATTTGAGCAGTGCTATCCAGTTTCTGGTCAGACATATTCTCGTAAGGTTGATACACGCGTATGCAATATCCTAGCAGGTATTGCAGCAACAGCACATAAGATGTCAAATGATATCAGACTTCTTCAGCACTTAAAAGAGGTTGAAGAGCCATTTGAAAAGAGCCAGATTGGTTCATCTGCTATGGCTTATAAGCGTAATCCTATGAGATCAGAGCGTATTGCATCTCTTTCTCGTTATGTTATGATTGACGCTTTAAATCCAGCTATTACATCTGCTACACAGTGGTTTGAGCGTACTCTCGATGATTCAGCAAACAAGCGTCTTTCTGTTGCAGAGGGATTCCTTGCTACTGATGGTGTGCTTGATCTTTGTCTTAATGTTGTTGATGGCCTTGTTGTTTATGAAAAGGTTATCACAAAGAGACTTATGTCTGAGCTTCCATTTATGGCAACAGAAAACATCATGATGGATGCCGTTAAGCTTGGTGGAAATCGTCAGGAGCTTCATGAAAAGATTAGAACACTTTCTATGGAAGCAGGAAAGAATGTTAAGGTTGAGGGTAAGGATAACAACTTACTTGAGCTTATCGCAGCAGACGATCAGTTCCCAATGGGTCTTGAAGAGCTTGAGTCTACTATGGAGCCTAGCCGCTACGTAGGTCGTTCACCTCGTCAGGTTGAGGTATATCTTCGTGATGTGATTCAGCCAATTCTTGATGCAAACAAGGATGTTCTTGGTGTAAAGGCTGTAATTTCAGTTTAAAAGAAATTCTTTATTGGTTTTATATGATAAGTAAAGCTTCTATTAGCAGTGCTGATAGAAGCTTTTTTATTTGGAAACTTTTTTTGTGCATCATGTGGTGCATTTCGTTAAATAAATATTTATTTATTGGTGTCTATTGGCTTTGCCCAAGAAAGAGCTTCATCCATAGAATTTGCATCAATTATGTTGAGTATCAATTCATCGTATTCAGAAGCTTTTTCGGTATCAATATTTGAAAACACTTCTGTAATATATTTTGGTGAGTAGTCGATATTGTATAGTCCTAGAAAAAGTCCATCTTTCATTTCGGCGAGAGCATCAACCTGTCGATTTAGAAGAAACATTGAAATGTGTGGATTATCTTCGACAATTTTGTAACCATATGCAAAAGCTGCTGCCTGTAAATTTTCACCAGTTCTTGAAGTATAGCCTAATTCTGTTATGGCGATATTTCTCATTTCGCCTAAAGAGTTTAAGTACTGGTCGTGTTCTAAAAATGAAGTGATTGTATTTAAGTTCATTATCGTGAGGATAGAAGCGTTCTCAGTCATATCATATTCCTGAGACCAGTAATTTACACGTGTAAGTGGCACAGGATATGGGTGAATAGCAATCCCCCAGTCGTAGTTGTTCTTTTCTGAGGCAATTTGATTAAAGGTATCAATTATTTCTTTTCCATTAAAATATTCTGCATTATTACCCTTGTTACTGTTCCAGTCGTGGTCAATTGAGAAATATACATTTGCATTTGCGTAATTACTTTTGATGGCATTGTAAAAAATTCTGAAGCTTTTTTCGTAGCTTGTTACATATTCTGTGATATCAGTAGTGTTCATATAGTTCCAAACAGAATGTTGGTTTATTTCATTTCCGATAATCCAATTTGAAACAAGTCCGTGTTCTCCGGTTGAGTAGCGCCTTGATAAAAATAGTGCGGCTGCTTCAAGGGTTTTTACTGCTTTTTCATCGGTTGTATTGAATTGATAATAACAGATGTTTTTTGATTTCTGTTTTGAATTTGAATCAACAAGAAGACTTGTTTCATCGCTGCCATTCCAATCATTCAAAATTATTGCAGTAATTACAATTCCTTTATCTGAGAGCTTTTTGTATAAGGTGTCGAAGGCCTTTAGAGAGCTTTCTTTAAAGTAGTAGGTTTCGCCAGCATATTGATACTCGACCATTGTATGACCTTGTGTTTGTTCTTGACCTAGGAAAAAGGAGAGCGGCATATTGTATACGGCATGCTTTATGTTTAGGTCGTCTAATAGAGGCGTGTCTAAGGTTTTTGTATCAATAAGAAGGCCTTTTTTTGATGCTGCAGTAAGTGCAGGAGACTGATTTTTGGCTCTTATCTGAGGGTTTTCAATGTAGCGCCCTGTTGCAAGAGGAATGAAATCCTTTTTGTATTTTATACATGGGACATATTCATTGAAAAGCAGGTTGTTTTTGTAATTAAAGGTAATAGATATATCAATATCTTTTTCTATTTTTGCAAGTGGCTTTTTTGAAAAATCCATAGGATTTTCGTAAGCGTTAAAATTGAAGAGATATAAAAAGTTATCATCACTTTTTGGAATCGAGTTAAAGTGACCAATATAGGAGATTTCCTTTTTATTGTCTAAAATTTTACAGCTAGAATATTTGAAATAGTCAAATTGTTTTGTTTCGTCATAGGATACGTACGATTTATCAGAAACAAGCTTTTCATTTTTTGTATCATTTGATGTTGCAGTTTTGTTGGTGGTATTTGACTCTTTACAGCTGACGCAAAAAATAAGAACGCAAAAAGTTAAAATTATTAAAATAAGTTTTCTTTTCTTTATCATAAGCTTCCTCAATTAATATTTTTCCAGGTTAATGGTATACTCAGGGAACTTAGAGATGTCTTTATTAAGCTTAATATCGCCTGATCTGATTTTTAAGTAAAAATCCAGGTATTCTTCAATAGTTACATTTTCAAATTTCCAGGAGTCCTCTTGAGCTGGTATTGAAGCACACCAACTCTCAGTGCCGCAAATTGTTGTCTGACCAGCAAGCTCACTTGACCATTCATAAGAGGCAAAAAAGTCATCAAGTGCGGTGATAACTCCGATATCAACACCTTTATTTGCAGAGGTGATAACACATGGTTCAATTAAGTTTTGGTTTACGTCCACACCGATAACCTTTTTATCTGTTTCGTTTGCTGCTTTGGTTATTGATTTGAAAATATTTCCACCGCAGCTAAAGATTACTTCAGTTCCGCTTTCGTACCAGGCTTTAGCTTTTTTATAAATCTTGTCTGAGGCAGAAAATGTATTGGTGTAGCAGTAATTGAGAGAGTAATCAGCGGGATTATTGGTTTGCTTTGCATAGTCGTCGATTCCTTTTACGAAGCCATAGCCGTAGGCTTTTACAGCGTCGTTTTCTTTTCCACCGAGGAAGCCAAAGCTTTTATAGCCTTCCTGCGCTGTGATGTAGCCGGCGATATAGCCACTGGTGTATTCGTCAAACTTGATGCAGTGGATGTTTGTATTCAAATCAATCGGATTATTTTCTTCATCCGTAGGATGTCCGTCCACCATCAAAAAGTAGTCATCAGAGTAATCGTATTGAATTGAGCCGATAATTTCATTATAAGAATCAGAGGAGGTTACGATTAGTTCAGCGCCATCATCAATAGCAGTTTTCATGGTATTATAAAAATTTTCCTTATTCTCAATTGCAGGATAGTAATAGGAATATGTTTTGCCAGAAGAATATGCGTATTGTGCAATGCCTTTAAAAATAGCTTCGCAGTAGCCTTTGTCAAATATATCTTCAGATTGTGTTAAAAATGCTATTTCTCCACCGGATTTTAAATAGTTCTCTTTTAAATCCTGTTCAAAGTTCTTTTCGATGTCACTTGTGCTGTCGCTGTCTTCGACTTCGTTTTGTGGAGCTTTTGTAGACTCTGTGGCTGATGTTTCTTTTGGAGTATCTGTTTTAGGATTTTGTTTACATCCTGAAAGTGAAAATACAGATAGTGAAAGTATAAAAAATATGGAAATAATACGTTTTTTCATATTGCCTCCTGATTTGTGTTGTTCTATTGTTTCTATTATATCATTGAAAGGCATAGGTAATGATGTTTTCAAAGACTTTTCAGAAAAAATGTATTGTAAAAATATACTAAATGTTCGTCTGTGGCGGTCTTTTGTTAGTGCACTGAAAACAAAATTTGATTTTTTTGAAAAAAACTGTGCAGATTTTATTGCGCTTGAGGGTTGATAGTTGTAAAATCTTCCCTAGGTTGTGTCAATGGTATTTGACATATTTACTCAATGTGATGCAGATTATTCACTGCATTTTTCTTGGAAGGAGATTAAAGATGAGTTTTAAGAGTAGTTATTTACAGAGCGTTTATGATGGACTTGCTTCAAGAAACGCTGAGCAGAAAGAATTTTTACAGGCAGTATATGAGGTTCTTGAGTCACTTGAGCCAGTAGTAGCTGCAAATCCTATGTATGAGAAGAACGGTATCATCGAGAGAATCGTTGAGCCAGAGCGTATTATCATGTTCAGAGTATCATGGGTTGATGACAATGGTAAGGTTCAGGTTAACCGTGGATACAGAGTTCAGTTTAACTCAGCTATTGGACCATACAAGGGAGGTCTTAGACTTCATCCTTCAGTAAACCTTTCAGTTATTAAGTTCTTAGGTTTTGAGCAGATTTTCAAGACCTCACTCACAACAGTTCCAATCGGTGGTGGTAAGGGTGGTTCTGACTTCGATCCTAAGGGTAAGTCAGACAACGAGATTATGAGATTTTGCCAGTCATTTATGACAGAGCTTGCTAAGCATATCGGTGCTGATACTGATGTTCCTGCTGGTGATATCGGTGTAGGTGCTCGTGAAATCGGTTATATGTATGGTCAGTACAAGAGACTTCGTAACGAGTTTACAGGTGTTCTTACAGGTAAGGGTCTTACATACGGTGGTTCTCTTGCTCGTACAGAGGCTACAGGTTATGGTCTTTGCTACTTCACACAGGAGATGCTTAAAACTGTAAAGAACGATTCATTTGAGGGCAAGACAGTAGCTGTTTCAGGTGCTGGTAACGTTGCTCAGTACGCAATCGAGAAGGCATATCAGCTTGGTGGTAAGCCTGTTACATGTTCAGATTCTACAGGTTGGATTTATGATCCAGAGGGAATCGATCTTGATCTTCTTAAGGAAATCAAGCAGGTTAAGAGAGCTCGTCTTTCTGAGTACGCTGCAGCTAGACCTTCTGCTGAGTATCATGAGAAGAAGAATGGTGAGCACGGTGTATGGCAGTACAAGGTAGACATCGCTCTTCCATGTGCTACACAGAACGAGCTTAACGAAGAAGATGCTAAGATGCTTGTTGCAAATGGTGTTATGGCTGTATGTGAGGGTGCTAACATGCCTTCAACTCCAGAGGCTGTTGCAGTTCTTCAGAACGCTGGTGTTCTCTTTGGACCAGCTAAGGCTGCAAATGCAGGTGGTGTTGCCACATCAGCACTTGAGATGTCTCAGAACTCTGAGAGACTTCACTGGTCTTTCGAAGAGGTTGATTCTAAGCTTCAGGGAATCATGCAGGGTATCTTCCACGCTTGTGATGATGCTGCAAAGAAGTACGGCATGGAAGGCAACTTCGTAGCTGGTGCTAACATCGCTGGTTTCGAAAAGGTTGCAGAAGCTATGATCGCTCAGGGTGTTGCATATTAATATTAAGAGGGTATTATGATTACTTTAATGTGCGTTATTTGCATTTTGAAATTCATACATATGAAGTCTTCAAAAAAGAAGATATAGTATAGTTTTTGTACTTAAAGAAAAGCTTGTAGAAATGTTTCTACAAGCTTTTTTCTTAGTTTATTTCAATGGTTATATTCATTTGTCCGCCTTCTTCAGAAAAATTAAATTCCGCGATATTTTCTAGCATTGTGGCAGCAATTTCATCCTCGATGACAGGCCGTCCTTCAAATTCCTTTTTAAAAAGCAGATTGATTTTGCAAGTACCTGTGTCCTCTGAATATTCTAAAGTGAAGTTGAGCGGTTCTTCTTTTATGAGAGGAAGAACACATCTATAGCAGTACTCTTCGGCGACAAGCTGGAGTCTATTTAATAATTTTTGTTCCAGAGAGTATTTTCTGCCAAATTCTTCTAATTCGCTGGCAATAGCTAGTATATCTGTTTTTCCCGGGAGTATTTCTTTTTCTATTATTTTTAATTTTTTGATAAAGGCAATGGTCCGGTCTTTTTGAGGATTGTCAAAAATCGCATCGGGAGTGCCTTCTTCGTAGATAGTTCCCTGGTCCATGTAAAATACGCGGTTAGATACATTTTTTGCAAACTTCATTTCGTGAGTGACAATTATCATTGTCATGCCTTTTTTGGCGAGTAATCGGATAACTGCAAGTACTTCGCCGACCATTGTAGGGTCAAGAGCGGAGGTAGGCTCATCAAACAGGATAATTTCTGGTTCCATAGCAAGTGTTCGAGCAATAGCTATACGTTGCTTTTGTCCACCAGAAAGCTCATCTGGATAGCTTAGTGCTTTATCAGTAAGACTAACTGTTTTTAGCAGCTCCATCGCTTTGTCGTAGGCTTCTTTGCGGGAGTAGCCTAAAAGCTTTTGAGGAGCATACATGATATTTTCGATGACATTCATATTGCTAAAAAGATTGAAGGATTGAAATACCATGCCCATTTTTTGTCGGACTTTGTGGAGGTTGCAATCTTTATCTGTAATACAGATACCATCTACTTCGATTTTGCCGCTGGTAGGAGTTTCAAGCATATTGAGGCAGCGCAGAAATGTAGATTTTCCTGTGCCGGATGGTCCGATTATTGCGACAACATCTCCTTTATGGATTTCAGTAGAGACATCCTTGATAGGAGTTTCACTGTCGAATTCTTTTCTCAAATTAGTTACTTTTAAAATTGTTTCTTTTGTCATGGTTTATACTCCCTTCATTTTTCTCTTTTTGTTGGCTGGGTCCATGTGAAGACGGAGCTTATCAAAAATCAGAAGTATAATAGTGGATATAAGGAAATAAATCAGTGCAGTCGATAGAAGCGGGAAGAACGCTTCGTAGGTACTGCTTCTAATGATATCACTGACTTTTGTCATATCCATTACAGCGATATAGCCTACTATTGCGGTGCCTTTCATAAGTGCTACCAGTTGGCTGCCTAAAGGTGTGATGCAAAATCTAAGTGCCTGCGGTAAGGTTATGCCGAAGAACACCTCGCTGTGTGTAAGACCAAGTGCAAGTGCAGCTTCAATTTCACCTTTTGCGACCTGCGAAATTGCTCCTTCGAATATTTGAGCAATGTAGGTTGCTGTTGATAAGCCAAATGCCAATATGGCAACTAAGATATTTGAAATACTACTTTTTCCAAAGATTACGTAGTAAATAATCATAAGAACCACAACAATAGGTGTTCCTTGCATAATTTTTGAATAGACATTTGCAATAATTTTTAAAATCGAAAGCTTTGACATTGTCATAGCACAAAGCAGAGCACCAAGTATATTTGCTAAGATAAATCCAAGCACAGTGATTATCAAGGTAACCTTGATACCAGATAAAATCAGGAGATAGCGGTCTTCGTCGATAAAGGTTTTTTTGAAGCCAGCGCATAAATTATCCCATATTGTTGAAGTGTTTGATTCATCAGTAGTTGAATCTTTTAAAATGGCGACAATGTGTTGTATGGTATAAAAATCGCTGTAAATGACATTTTCAGCACGTTCATCAGTATAGGCAATCTGACCTGCTGCGAAATCATATTTCCCTGTTGTGATGCCTGCTAGCATACTGGCAAAATCGCAATCCTCGATTTTAAGGGCATATCCATATTCTTTACAAAAGCCATTTACAACAGCTACATCAAAACCGCTATATACACCGTCAACCATTAAGCTATAAGGCTTGTTAGAGGTGCAGGTTGCTAAAGTGAGTGTGCCATTTTCACCATCTGTTGCAAGGTCAAGTGGTTGCCAATCGTTGTTGTCGAGCCAATAGTTTTCTAATTCATCAAGAGTGCCGTCGGCTTTGATTTTTTGTATGTATTCGTTATATTGGTTAATAAGCTCTTGATTGTCTTTGTCCTTTGGAAAAATTGTTCCTATGTCAAAGGAACAAATTGGTTCTTCGACAGAGATAAAATCAGGATATTCCTCTTTCATAAGCTTAAAAGCGACTTTGTTGTTTACGAAGAAATCAATTTTGTTTTGCTCGAGTGCCAATGCTAAATCGGAGAAGCTGTTGAAATATTCATAGGAAGCATCATCTACTACCTTTTCAATCATCTCTACGTGCGGTGTGCCTGTCATAACACCGGCTGTTTTGCCATTTAAATCTGCTAGTTTAATAGAATTCTTTGGAACGATTAGTTTTATGTTTACTTCAGTGTATGGGTCAGAACAATTAATTGATTCTGCACGTTCTGGGGTATAGAAAATACATGCTGCCAATAAATCATATTTGCCAGTAGTGATGCCTGCAATTATGCTGTTATAATTTGAATCTTCAAATTCAACCTTTGCATTAAGATAAGCAGCTAAATGGTATACAATTTCAATATCGGCACCGGTAAGTTCATTATTTTTGTAGTAGCAGTAGGGCTTATTGAAGCCGACGGTTCCTACACGAAGAGTATACTTTGGATTTTTTACAGTAGGTACTTCATGCATGGTCTCATCAGAGTTTGGATCAAGCCATCTGGTTGTTATCTCTTTAAACAAACCTTCATTTTGTCCTTTTGCAATAAATTCATCAACTTTTTTTTCTAAATCGGGTATTTGGCTTGTGTCTGATGTTGCAAAAACAGCAGGATAAGCTGTTATTGGTGTATCAATTGTTTGGAGTGTACCATTTGACTGCTCGATAATGTATTTGCACAAATTTTCGTTACAAGCATAGGCATCTATTTTTTTGCTATTAAATGCGCTAAGAACATCTGTCTCTGCAAATTTGTATGTTTTTGCTTTTGGACAAAGTTCATTTATATTTTCAGTGAGATTTAAATCATCAGGGTATCCAATTTTTAGCTCTTTATCATATAAATCATCCAGTGAATCGATTGTCCCAATATCTTCAGTTTTTCCGCATCCGGGGATTAATAGTAGTGATAATAGAATAAGTAGAAAACTTACTATTCGAAATTTTTTATTCATACGCCCTCCAAAATATCTGATTAGATAAGATAATTGTATCACTATCGAGGGTGGAAGTTGAAGGTTATTTTTGGAGGACATGTAATTGTATTAAACCAAGAAAAGAATGGATGTAAAAAGGCAAAGATAGTGGTAAAGTGTTGTAAGGGATTATAAACATTTTTTTGATAGTGTTAAACATTTTTATGAAAAATTAGTTAAACGAAAAGGCACAGGATGAGGGTTTACTGTGTTGATAATTTAGGTTTGTTTGATGAGAGAATAAGACGATAATTTACAGAATTAAGGGATATCGTGGAAATTGTAAATTTTTTTTATGAAAAAATTTACAGAAAAAGAGAAAGGGTATAAAATTGTAAATTTTATTTTTGGTAGAAAGAGCTGAGGAAGATAAAAATTTACAGAATCAAGGGATATTAAGAAAAGTGTCAATCATTATATAAAAAGAAATTAAGAGAAGGAGAAAAATGATGAATGCCATTACAAAGAAGATAGGAATAATTCTTTTAATTGCAATCGGTATATTTATTCTGTGCGTGGTAATCAGTTCAGTAAAGAATAAGTTTGCATCGGTGGATCCATCTGAAAAGTATGAAGAGGTGGTAAGTGAGTCGGACTATGAATTTTTCCCGGATTCACTTCCAAAGAATGCACAAAATGATGAATTCTACCAATCGCCTGGGGTGTGGCTTGCTAGAAGCAAATCCTATGTTAAATTTGAAACCACTGAAGAATATTTGGCTGAGTATGAATCGCTACATGGTGCTGATGTCCAAAAAGAGACATCTGTAGATGCCTGGGTTGAACGCCATATAGAAGACAGCAAGATTTGCGAGCAAATCAGTGGAGATTACCTTAACAGAGATAATTGTGATTTATATGTCAAAGCAGAAGGATTCAGTATACAGGGCTATGCAATTGATCGTGATGCAAATGAAATCTTTATTTTCTATGATGGGTTTGACTGATACAATTGTATGTGGAATAGTTTTACAAAATATGGAGATGTTTGGAGAGGATAATAAAATGGCAAATCATTTTTATGGAAGTGCATACGAGGAACATTATGAGAAAAAATTAAAAGATTTTACTTTTCTTGATTGGATATTAGTATCAATCTTTTGGCTTTGCGTGTTGGCAGCGGTAGTTGCTGGATTTTGCGGACATATCGGTATCATGGTAGCCATATTGGGCGTGGTTTTAAGTATGTTTGACTTGCTCATTCGTAAAGTTTTTTGTAAAAAAAGTAAGATAACCTGGATATTTGTCGTGCTTGGAATCTTGGCAATTATAGCTGGAATTATTGTTGAAACTGAGCAATTTTCTGTATTCCAATACTATGTTGTATTTATGTATATGGTTATTGCATTTGGAGTTGGCTTTTTCTGTGTGCATCTGAAAATCAATAATGCAAGAAAACTCAAGGCTTATTCACTTTCTGTGGAGGCTGTATGCGAGATGGTGGACGAAAAAAAGATTAATTTATTTGCTTTTGATGATTTAGTTCAGAGTAATTATAGAGCGCCGATTAATGAAAACACCATATACAAACCAGGATTTCATTATTCTATTGCTGGAAAAGAATACTTTACTGAATCGACTGTATATTATGGTGATTTAAATAAAGGATTTAAAGAAGGCGAGAAAGTGCAGCTAAAGGTTAATCCTGATAATCCTATTGAGATTCTACCTGTCAATTTTGATGAGACTATAGGAAATATGGCGCTGATTATGGGCATATTCTGGATTGTGGCAGGAATGGTAGGAATCATAGTTATGATTCTTATGCAAAATGGGGTGATTTCGTTTATTTAATTATTGGAATGGCTGAGAATTTTTGGAAAAGATAATAGTGGTTTTTGTATGTTGTAGATGGGCACGTTCTTTGGAATGTGCCCTTTTTGCTCATGAAATGTGCAAAATAGTGCATTGAACGGGGATTTGCGTATAAATGAGAGAGAAATGAACGGGGATTTGCGTAGGAATTTGAGGAAAATGAATGGGGATTCGCGTAGGATTTTGAGGAAAATGAATGGGGATTCGCGTAGGAATTGAGTGAAAATGAATGGGGATTTGCGTAGGAATTTAATGAAAACGAATGGGGATTCGCGTAGGAATTCGAGAAAAATGAATGGGGATTTGCGTTTTTGGGGGACAGCATATCTTTTCAAAAGTCCTATGACATATGCAAATGTATTTGCAAAAGTCCTATGACTTTTGTCGTAATATTTGCAAAAGTCCTATGACTTTTGTCGATATTATTGAAAAAAGTGATAGGAGTTTAGAGCTAGTGTGGAAAGTTTTTTTGTGCTTTTGGTATAATAGCCTGTAGGAGGCAATTATTATGGTAAAACAAATTGTGAGGGATACGATCTTTTTACAGCAAAAGTCTGAGCCAGCTACGGAGGCTGACAAGCAGGTGATTGTGGATTTGATGGATACATTACGAGCAAATAGTGACAGATGTGTCGGTATGGCGGCGAATATGATAGGGGTGAAGAAGCAGATTATTGTGGTTGCTGCAGGACCTTTTATTTTTCCGATGGTAAATCCGGTGATTACGAAAAAGAGCGGAAAGTATGAGACAGAGGAAAGCTGTCTTTCTTTGGATGGTGTAAGACCGTGTACCAGATACAAGGAAATTGAGGTGGATTTTCTAGACCAGAATTTTAAGCCGCAGCATGGAAAATATAAGGATTTTACGGCACAGATTATTCAGCATGAAATCCAGCATTTTAGTGGTGAATTAATTTAATAAATTATGCAACCTAAATTACTATACTTTTTATGATAAATTCGTAAATAAATCACAAATAAATCAAAAAGATTACGTCCCATAAATGTTATAATATTTTCTAGATATTATTATGAAAATAGGTGAGGAATCTGATGGATATTAGAGAATGCTATGAGCAATTTGGTGGCGATTATGATGATGTGGTAAATCGCTTGCGTAAGGAAGAGCGAATTATTAAATATGTAAAGATGTTTATGGCGGGCGATGATTATAGCTTGGTAGAACAGGCTGTGATGGCAAACAATGATGCTGATGCATTTTTAAATGTTCATAATTTGAAAGGTGTTGCGCTTAATCTTGGTCTTACACCTTTATATCAAAGAGCAAGTGTTTTGTGTGAAGCGCTTAGACCGGGGAATCCAACGGTCGATAGAATGCTGCAAGAGCAGATGTTACAGGATATAAAGGAAGCGTACGATAGTATTATAGAAGCTTTTTCAAAAATGAGTTGTTAAATACTATTGAATATTAGGGGTGTTTATGAGGACAAAGGTTTTAGTTGTTGATGACAAAGAATTAAATCGCGAGATATTAAAGGAATGCCTTGAGGATACATATGAGATTTTGACGGCAGGAAATGGTGCTGATGCGCTTGATATCATAGAGGATGAGATGGACTCTCTTTGCGTAATTTTACTGGATTTGCTTATGCCGGTATTAGATGGCTTTGGGGTTTTGAAAGAGCTTAAGCGAAGAGATTTGTTGAAGAAAATTCCTGTTATTGTAATTTCAAGTGATAACTCGCTTGATAGTGAAACAAAATGCTTTGATTATGGCGTTTCAGATTTTATCATTAAGCCATTTAATGAGCTTAAAATAAAGCTGAGAGTTGGCAATGTGGTAGATCTTTTTGCGTATAAAAATAATCTCGAGGACAAGGTCGCAGAGCAGACTGCGACACTTCAGAAGCAGTACAAAAAGCTAAAACAGCAGGCTGAACAGTTGGCTGCGAGCAATCAAAAAATTCTTGATTTCTTAGGTACTGTTGTGGAGTCGAGAAACCATGAAAGCGGACAACACATTAATCGCGTGAAAAGCTATACTGAGATTTTGGCTAATCAGATGATGAGGGATTGTCCAGAGTATGGTCTTGATGAACATATCATTCAGGTTATGGTTGGTGCCAGTGCACTTCATGATGTTGGAAAGATTGCAATTCCAGACAGCATATTGTTAAAGCCTGGCAAACTGACTGATGAAGAGTTTGAAATCATGAAAACCCATACGATAAGGGGTTGTGAAATTCTTGACAATATCGAGGGTGCATGGAACGATGAGTATGCAAAAATGAGCTATGAAATCTGTCGATATCATCATGAAAAATATGATGGCAAAGGATATCCGGAAGGTTTAGTGGGGGATGAGATTCCTATTGCCGCACAGATTGTAGCTGTTGCAGATGTATATGATGCGTTGGTAAATGATAGAGTATATAAAGCTGCATTTCCAAAGGAAACAGCCTACAGTATGATTATAAATGGTGAGTGTGGACAGTTTTCGCCTAAGCTAATGACAGCCTTTACAAAGGTTAAAGAAAAATTTGAGAAGCTATAAATTCTAGAAAAGTATTTGAGAGGGAGAAGAAATGGTTAATATAGGGGTACTATACGCTATTACCGCAGGTGTTGCGGCGATTACTATTTATGTGATTATTAGAAGAATAATTTTGACGGAGCACAAGGATTTAATTGATAAAAAGCTGGTTAGCTTATTATCTTTTTGCTGCTGCTTTTGCATGGTTGATACGATCTGGGGTTTATTGACTTCCAAATTATTTATTGTGAGCAGGCCGCTTTACACAGTTGTGACCTATGGATTTCATCTCGGAGCTGCTCTGTCTGCATTTTTTTGGGCAGGCTATGTTATTCATTATCTTGAGGTGAATAAAAAATACAGACTTCTTTTGAATTTCTTTAGAGCTGTTGTTCTTATAGTTCAGCTTTCAGTTTTAATATCAAATATTTGGACAAATATTTTCTTCTATGTGGATGCGGATGCAAATTATCATTCGCTATATTTGCGCAATTTTATGTTCTTTATGCAGTTCCTTTATTATATAACTATGATTTTATATGCGCTTATTGCGCTTATCACTCAGAAGCATCGTGGTAATCAGGAAAAGCTAAAATCATTTAAATCTGCTTTATCTTTTTCCTGCGTACCACTTGCATTTGGTATCGGACAGATGCTATGGCCTGATGCAGCTATGTATTCTCTTGGTTTTATGCTGACAGTTGTATTAATTTATTCAATTAATATTTCGAGTGAGAGAGAAGTTTTCTTAGAAAAGATTTATCAGAGTGAAGCAAACAAATTAAAGGATATTGTTTTAGGTTTATCAAGCGATTATCAGGCAATTTATTTTGTAAATCTGGAAAACGATGATTATGAGGATTATGGTGTTTCAGGGGAATACAAGGAGCGAATCGCGACTCAATTTGAAAACAATCGAAATTTTTTCGAGGATTTTATTATAAATGGTGATAGAGTAATTTGTCCTGAAGATAGGGCTGAGGTATATCATATGCTCAGTAAGGAATATATTATTGAGCAGCTTTCAAAAAAGAAATCATATAGCTTTAATTACAGACTTCAGTTCGGTGATATTGAGAAATATTATTTATGCAAGGTTATTAGAGTTGCTGATGATAATGAAAAGAATACAAGAGTAATTATAGGTATATTTGATGATGATGGTCGTATCAAAAAAGAGACTGAACAGAAGAATGCTCTTATGGATGCACTAAAATTGGCGGAAAATTCCAGCAACGCTAAGACCGTTTTTCTTTTTAATATGTCACATGATATCAGAACTCCGATGAATTCGATTATCGGATTTACCAACTTAGCAAAGAAGCATATTGATGATAAGGATTATTTATTAGAGTGTCTTGAAAAGATTTCTATTTCTGGAAATCATTTGCTTTCACTTATTAATGATGTGCTTGATATGTCCAGAATTGAGTCGGGTAAGCTTCAGATTACACCTATGCCAAAGTCAATTCTTGATATTAATAATCAGATTACATCCATTGTTCAGGAGATGGCGATAAAAAAGAGTATTGCTTTTAATACCAGACTTATCAATGTAGAGCAGGAGTGGATAAACTGCGATGCGCTTCATCTTAATCAGGTTCTGCTCAATATTTTATCAAATGCTATTAATTATACTAATCCAGGCGGAAAGATAGAATATTCTGTTGAACAAAAGGAAATCAATAATGACAAGGTTGAACTTGTTTTGAAGGTCAAGGATTCTGGAATCGGAATGAGTGAGGAATTTCTTGAAAAGATATTTGACGAGTTTGAAAGAGAAAATAATTCGACGGACAGTGGTGTTCAGGGAACTGGTCTTGGAATGAGCATTGTTAAGCGTCTTGTCAATATGATGAATGGTACTATTGAGATTCAAAGTAAGAGAGGTGTTGGAACTGAGGTAACAATTACCCTTGAGTTTGACAAGGCAGAAGCACAAAATGTTGAAGAAGATAGTGTCGATGAGAATAATAGTATTACTCTAAATGGACGAGTTTTATTAGTAGATGATAATATTCTAAATCGTGAAATTGCAGTTGATATTTTGGAGGATTTAGGTATAGAATGCGAAGAGGCTTGTGATGGTAGAGAGGCTATTGAGTGTATCAAAAATAAAGAGGAGGGCTACTTTGACCTGATTCTTATGGACATTCAGATGCCTGGTCTAAATGGCTATGAAGCTACTAAGATTATTAGAGCTATGACAAATTCAAACCTTGCATCAATACCAATCATTGCAATGACAGCCAATGCCTTTGAGGAGGATAAGCTTGATGCATATAATGCAGGTATGAATGCGCATATCTCAAAGCCAATTAATATTCCGATTTTAATTAAGACTTTAAAAAAGTACTTAAAGGAGGCGTAGATCTTTTAGTAGAGCAATTGCGCCACCCTGGAGGAGAGGAGATTTTGTTTTTATATGTCATTGAAGGATTATCTGGCGCACTATTTTGCTATGCCTGATTTTTTGGTATTTTTGCTGCTTGCGGCAGCACTATTGATTTGCTTTTTCTTTGTATTTTTTGCAATTGCAAAAAGTAAAGCTAATAAAGCAAGAGAAGAAAATCGCTTTTTGGAATACACCGAAAGATTTTATGAGATTATTTTTTCCAGCACATCAATTCTATTGTTTATTTCGTCATATTATTTGATAAATCGATTTGTGGTTGATGGTCCTTTTAGGGAATTCTGGGATAAGTATAAGGATTTTCTATTGCTTGTAATGATTATTATTGCAGTGATTTGCAACAACCTTATGGATAGGCTCATTGTACGACTAAAGCATATTTCGCCAGAAGATTTAGCGGCAAACAGACTGGCGGGAATGCTATATATGTGCTTGATTTTCTGCTACATAAAGTTTATTTATCAGGATGACAATTATGATATGTTTATTGCATATTTTCTGACTTTAATGGTAGGTAGATTTGTATATTTTGATGCATCATTTCATGATTTCCTAGATAATATTAAGCGCGTATTTATCAATTTGCCGATAATGTTTATGGCACTTATATACACTTCGATAATGTGTCTCGTTGGTTTTTCTACTGGTTATTTATTAAAGCATAATGGTGTTGTTACGAATATTTTCTTTACACATCTTTTTATGTGTGTGGTTATCATTGTTTTGCAATTTGTTCCTAAAAAGATATTTGCAAAGAGGCTTGCCCCTGCCAGAAGGAAAAAAAAGGAGGCAAAATCCCCAAAAAATCGAGGAAAATATGATAAATTTTGAAGATGTGGATAATTGACGGCTATGATTTCATAACGTATAATTATGCACGTATATCATATACGTGATAGTATTCGTATTGATTTGGATAATTTATTAGATTAAGAAAAGAGGAAGTATCATGGATTTGAATTATGTAAGTACTAGAAATGGTCAGGACAAGTACACAGCTTCACAGGCTATTTTAAAGGGTCTTGCTGATGATGGCGGTTTATTTGTACCTACATCTGTTCCAGTATTAGATGTAGATTTAAAGGATATGGCTGCTATGTCATATCAGCAGGTTGCTTATGAAGTATTAAAGCTCTTTTTAACAGATTTTACAAAGGATGAGCTTATGCATTGTATCAATTCTGCATATGACAGCAAGTTTGATACAGAAGAGATAGCTCCACTTGTTTTTGCTGATGGAGCATACTATATGGAATTATTCCATGGTTCAACTATCGCATTTAAGGATATGGCTTTATCTATTTTGCCACATCTTATGATTACTTCCGCTCGTAAAAATAATATTAAAAATGATATCGTAATTCTTACAGCAACCTCTGGTGATACAGGAAAGGCTGCTCTTGCAGGTTTTGCTGATGTAGAGGGTACCAAAATCGTTGTTTTCTATCCAAAGGATGGCGTTTCTGCTATTCAGGAAAAGCAGATGGTTACTCAGAAGGGTGCTAACACACATGTAGTTGGTATTCGTGGCAACTTTGACCAGGCACAGACTGGTGTTAAGATGATGTTCAATGACAAGGAGCTTGCAAACGAGCTTGATAGCAAGGGTTATCAGTTCTCATCAGCAAACTCAATCAACATTGGTCGTCTTGTTCCACAGATTGCTTATTATGTATTTGCATATTCTCGTCTTTTGAAGGAAGACCAGATTAAAGACGGCGACCCTATCAATGTAGTAGTTCCTACAGGAAACTTTGGTAACATCCTCGCTGCTTTCTATGCAAAGAGCATGGGCGTTCCAATTGCTAAGCTTATCTGTGCTTCAAATGAGAACAAGGTTCTTTATGATTTCTTTGAGACAGGTGTTTATGACAAGAATCGTGAGTTCATTCTTACAAATTCGCCTTCAATGGATATCCTTATTTCAAGCAACCTTGAGAGATTGATTTATCATATTGCAGGAAATGATGCAAAGAAGAATAGTGACCTTATGGCTAGCCTTAAGACTGCTGGTAAGTATGAGATTACTTCTGATATGAAGGCTAAGCTTGACGCTTTCTATGGTAATTATGCTAGCGAGAAGGAGACTGGTGAGACAATCAAGTCTATCTACGAGAAGACTGGTTACATCATTGATACACATACTTCAGTTGCAGCTTCAGTTTACAAGAAGTATGTAGCAACTTCTGGTGATGAGACACCTACTGTTATTGCTTCAACTGCTTCACCATTTAAGTTTACTCGTGCAGTCATGGGTGCTATTGATCCTAAGTTCGAGAAGGAAGAGGATTTTGTACTTGTTGACAAGCTTTCTGAGATGGGCAAGGTAAAGGTTCCTCAGGCTATCGAGGATATTCGCTCAGCAGCAGTTCTTCATGATACAGTAGTTGATGTTGATGATATGTGCAATGAGGTTAAGAGATTTCTTGGAATCTAATCATCAATAAATAAATAGATATACAAAAGAGAGATTCATGTGTGTTCATGAATCTCTCTTTTTATTGGGACTTTATTAATTTGCAATCTAAAATTCAACTACTAGGTTGATTTTACCGAAAGGATATATTACAGGAAAAACTGCATAAGTTCCTTCTGCCTCAAGCATTTTCTCTTGGAAATCCTCTGGTGGACATAACTCGGAATCTTCGCCGATGTTGTTTGAAGCATTTACGAGGAATAGTCCGTTGTGAAGATTGATGAAATCTTCTGTGGCAGCAATTACATAATCATTGTACTCACGGAGTTCTTCGTGAGCGTAGCGGTTTGCAAAATGGATAGCAGTTGTTCTATCCATATCAATGAATGTGGTGTAATTGCAGGAGCCAATGATTTTTTGACCTACAGCGTGAGATGTAGGATATTCCTTTGTGGCAACGGGTGGAAGAGGAGTGAAATCTTCACCGATGAATCGAATTAAGCTATTGAAAAGTAATTCTAGATACATGACAATCGCTTCATTGATTTCGATGCCTTCCATAAGGAAAAATTTGGAAATTAGCTCTTGTATTTTGTCTTTGTTTTCTACACATAACTCTAAATCATAGATTTCGTTTTCATTTTTGTAATCAAAAATATATCTTTCTAAGTCTTCGTATGAAAACGCGCCGTCTTCAACTAAGATTTGGCCTAAAAGAATGAAATCAGAGACTTGTTCTTTTAATAAGTCTTGAATTTGTTCTTCGGTTAAATAACCTCTTTCGACAGCGATTTCGCCAAAACGTTTGTCTTCGCGAGTCTGCATATAGAGACATTCATCAACCTCGCTGGCTGTCATCAATTCCTTTGATAGAGCAAGAGTTCCAAGCTTTACCTTTGATTCACTGATTTTACTCAATGCAGCCATAAGCTGATCCTGATTGATTAATTCTCTTTGTAAAAGATAATTACCAAAAAACTGAGTATACATAATTAATTACCTCCAAGACGAGCTTCAAGTACCTTTTGAATCTGCGTACTGTCAAAAGGCTTTTGGATAAAGTCTTTTGCACCTATTTCAATAGCAGTTTTTAATTGAGCTTGTGTTCCGAGTGAAGAAACTATGATAATCAGAGCATCACTATCGTATTCCATGATATCATTTAATGCATCGATACCATTTTCTTCAGGCATAACAATGTCTAAGAAAGTGATAGCAGGTTTTTGCTCTTTATAGATAGAAACAGCTTCAACACCGTTCTTTGCTTCCAGGAAAGTCATGTTTTCACAGAAAGCGGAAATCGAGTCCATTAATTGCTTTCTGGCAAGAATGGAATCGTCACAAATTAAAATTTTTTTGTTTGATAAATCCATTGAACCATCTCCTTTTTTCAATAACTGATTTGATTATACTAATAAATGAACTACTATTCAAATGTTTAGGCTGAATTTTCAGATAAAATACACACATTTTAATTTGATTTGCAGGTTTATTTTATTTTGGTAAAAAGATATAATCTTATTTATGTAGAAATACTAATTATTTGAAGGGAGACTGGGGTTATCCAGTGAGGTGTTTTTTATGAATACAGATGAATTTTTTGTACTTTTTGATTTAGCGATTGCTGTACTTGGAGTATTTTTAGTGTTTATTGGTATTAAGTGTAAGAAGGCAGGCACGCTTCACACATTACTTGTTCCAATTGAGGAACAGATGAAATGCAAGGATGTTGCAGGGCTTTCTAATTATCTCATGCCAAAGACTGCAATTTTTGGAGTATCGTGCATTGCTTTTGGAATTTTGGGATTTTTGGATGACTACAAAATTATTGCTTTGAAAAGAATTGGAAATACAATACTTTTAGTTGCCTTTTTGATTTGCCTTTGTGTTTATGTTTTCTTTTTAAAGAAGTCAAAGAAGCTTTATATTCAATAGATGCTTAGGTGGTAATCACATGCCTCTCACATTGGTATAGTATCTTTTTTATATGGGATAGGAGCGTATATGGAAAAGATTTTAGTAGTTGATGATGAAGAGAATATTCGCGCAATCATTAGAAAGTACGGAGCGTTTGAGGGCTATGAAGTGGCAGAAGCCTGCGATGGTATGCAAGCTATCGATATGGTTAAAGCAAATGATTTTGATGTTGTGATTTTGGATGTAATGATGCCTGAGCTTGATGGTTTTTCTACCTGCAATGAGATTAAAAAACTTAAGGATGTCCCTGTAATTATGCTTTCTGCCAGAGGCGAGGAGTATGATAGGATACATGGCTTTGAGGTTGGCGTGGATGATTATGTGGTCAAACCTTTTTCACCCAAGGAATTAATGATGCGCGTTAATGTTGTAATTGGTCGCAAGCAGGGCGCTACTGCTAAAACTGATATTTTTGAATATGAGACCTTAAAAATTAATTTTACAGCACGTACAGTTGAAATTGATTCTAAGCGTGTCGACATGTCTCCTAAGGAATATGATTTACTTTTTTACTTTGTTAAAAATCGTAATATTGCCTTGAGTAGAGAAAAGTTAATCAATGAAGTCTGGGGATATGATTATTACGGCGATGAACGTACTCTTGATACGCATATCAAGCAATTAAGGAATTCTTTGGCACAATACAGAGATTGCTTGATTACGCTTCGTGGAGTCGGGTATCGCTTTGACTGTTAAAGATAACAAACCGTTTGACATGGAGGTTGTTGTGAAAGCTGGTTCTAGCAGTATAAAAACAAGGATATTTGTAATATTTTTACTTTTTACCATAGTTCTCTTAGGAGTACTATGGTTTTTTCAAATTATTTATTTGGATGATTTTTATAAGATTCTAAAAAAGCATGAGACTGAGAATGTTCTTGCCCAAACACAGGAAATTCTTGAGAAAAATGATGAAGATATTGAGTTACAGCTTGATAAGCTGGCTGCATCACACAAGGTTGCAATTTTTGTTACAGATAAATCAGGAGCAAAAAGATTTTGTGCAGAGCATCTATCCAATTCTGAGCTTTCTTCTATGCCAAATTATCTATTTAAGGCGTTTTATAAAGAGGCAAAGCAGGAAAATGGGGAGGCATTAATTGAATATCAGGGAAGCAAGCTGAAAAAAGCGTTGATTGATGAGGGCTTAGTGGATCCAGATGATTTGCTGAAAAAGATATCAGATAGTTCCAAAAAGATAAAGTACACTATTTCTGATGAAGAATACCAAAGTCGATTCATTCAAAATGAAGGTGATGATTATGCTGAATCAATTATTTTGGTAAAAATTATTGGTAAGCAGGATAAAGAGCAGGTTATAATGGTCAATTCTGTTCTGACGCCAGTGGATGCAACTGTGATGACTCTGAAGATTGAACTTATTGTAATTTCAGGCTTGGTGATTATTATTTCATTACTTATTGCGACGATTTTTTCAAATAAGCTTACGAAATCTATTGTTGATTTAAATGAAAAAGCAAAAACTCTTGCGAAGGGAGATTATTCGGTAAAGTTTAATAGTCGCGAGTACAAGGAAATATCTGAGCTTACGGATACTTTGAATTATGCTGCTGGTGAATTAAATAAAATAGATTCTCTTCAAAAAGAATTGATTGCGAATGTTTCGCATGATTTGCGCACGCCGCTTACTTTGATAAAAGGATATTCAGAGGTGATGAGGGATATTCCGGGTGAAGATACGCCTGAAAATATTCAACAGATAATAGATGAAACTGACAGAATGACAATGCTTGTTAATGATCTTTTAGATATTTCTCGAATTCAGGCGGGTATGATTGAGTTGAATTTAAGTCATTTTAACATAACAGAGAGCATTAAAGCGGTCCTTGAACGATACAATAAGCTTTGTATGGTGGGGGGCTATCATATTGATTTTGTATATGATGAGGAAGTTTTTGTGTTTGCGGATGAACAGAAAATTTTTCAGGTGATTTATAATCTGGTTAGTAACGCAATCAATTATACTGGTGATGACAAGCTTGTTACAGTGTCCCAAATTGTAAAAAATGATATTCTCAGAATCGAGGTGAAGGATACTGGAAAAGGCGTTTCTCAAGAGGATATTCCATACATTTGGGATAGATACTACAAGGATAAAAAGAATCATAAAAGAGCAGTACAGGGAACTGGATTGGGATTATCGATAGTAAAAAATATTTTGGAAATGCATAATGCCCATTATGGTGTATTTTCGAAAAATGACCAGGGTGCCACATTTTGGTTTGAGTTGAAACGCTCCTGAAAATCAATGAATATAATTTAGCTAAATATTTTGATGGTGCAAAATTATCGGAACTTCATTTCTATAAAAAGTTTGTAAGATTTATATAAATTTTTTGTATTTTTGAATTGAGTTTCGTTGAAAACGTTGAATTATAATGCTATACTTTAATTGTATTGTTTTGTATTTTATGAATTATTAGGGGTTTGAAGGAGAATTGTTATGCTTGCTACGCTAGTTCCACTGTTTAAAGAAGATATGTCGGTTGCGGCATACAGCTTATATGCGCAGAGAGAGAATCTGTTTGCAAATCCTTTACGTTTGGGCACTGGAGCAAATGATGGGGCTGGAAATATTGTTGGAATCGAAGTAATTAACAATATTTCTATGGATATTCTTACTAAGGATTGCGATATTATTGTTCCAGTAAACAATATTTCGATATATGCAAATATCAGCGAGCAGTATTGTGGACCAAAGAATCGAGTTGTAATTCTTTTGGATTCTTCAATTAAACCTGAAAAGGGCTATTATGATAGGGTTAAGACCTTAAAGCAAGAGGGCTATAAGCTTGCTTTTAATAAGCTTCCTGTTACCAGGATAGAAGCGTATCGTCAGATGCTCGAATATGTTGATTATTTTTGTATTGATTGCACGAGTGCTGATCCGATTAAGCAGGGATTGATTTGCGCAAAGCTTTTACCAGGCGTTCCTGTTGTTGCTGAGAATATTCCAACACAGGAGGTTTTTGAGCAGCTTCGTGATTCGAAATTATTTGCTATGTTTGAGGGTGAATTTTATCGAATCCCTATCAACAAAGAGGATACGACCATTAGTCCTTTAAAGATGAATTATCTGAAGCTTCTCAAGATAATTAATACACCGAATTTTGATTTAACAAAGGTAGCTGCTGTAATTTCACAGGATCCAGCTATGACGATTTCTTTATTAAATATAGTAAACAAGCTTACATTAAATTCTAATATTTCCTCAATTAAGCAGGCTACAGCTCTTTTGGGACAAAAAGAATTAAAGCGTTGGTTAAATACTACTATTATTAGTAGTCTTTGTTCAGATAGACCGAATGAGATTACCAGATTGTCTTTGATACGTGCCAGATTTGCTGAAAATCTTGCGTGTATTTTTGGTATGAAGGCAAAAATCGAAGAACTCTTTTTGCTGGGACTTTTTTCTGTATTAGATTACATCATGGATAAACCGATGGAAACTGCGTTGTCAGTGATTCCGGTTTCTCAGGATATTTTTTCAGCTCTGGTAAAAAAAGAGGGTGTATTAAGTGATATATATACGTTTTTGCTTTCTTATGAAGCTGGTGAGTGGCAGGAGGTTTCTCGTCAGATGATTCTTAAGGAGATAGATATCGAATCAGTTTATCAGGCGTACGTGGATGCGTTAAAGTGGTACAAGAATATGTTTATGTAAGCGTTATATGTTGAAAATTAACTGAATTGGATTTTTGAGACGGCATTTTGTCGTCTCTTATTTTTTGCTATGAGTGAGGTTGTTTTTTATAAATAAGTAAAGGGAAAATATACTTTGTGTACAAAAATGAAATAATAAAAATGTGCAAAAAACACATAAAAAATAAATTGTACTAATAAAAATACATTGTAATTATGGCAATTTTTATTAAAAGTGGCAAGAATTTTAACGTTGCACAAACGCAGTAAAATCAAGGGCTGGTGGAAAACTGTAACAAAAATGTGTATAAATTATGAACGAGTTACACTTTTGTGATAACAAAATACACTCATTTTTTTGTTGACTCTCCATTTTTACCGTGCTATAAATGTAGTCAGCACAGAGGAGTCGAGGGAGAAAAAACGATTTATATTGTGTGATAGGAGTTAGAAATGAAATTTAAAATCAGATTAGAAAGTGCAAATGATGCACAGGAATTTGTAAATGCTGCTACAAAGTGTGGAGCTGATGTTGATTTACATAGCGGTGTTGTTTACATCGATGGTAAATCATTACTTGGTGTTTTAGCAATGGGTATTAGCCGTGAGTTAAGCGTTATTGTTCAGGGCACAAGTGTTGATCCTACATTTAAGGAAGTTGTTAACAAATTTGCAATTGCATAAAGATTTTAAACAGAAGGATTTATTCCTTCTGTTTTTTTTATATTACATTATATATAATTACCCTTATGAAAGTCTGTAAACTAGTTTTCCCAGAGAAAGAGAAACCACAATTAAATACATCTGTCAGACGACTTGTTGAATTTTTGCTTCGCGAAGGAGATATTGACGATACAAAGGGTTCTGTAGATCCTTTTGAAGCGATGCAGCAAGGCAGTAGGATTCACAAGAAGATACAAAGCAGTATGGGACCATTTTATCGTCCAGAGGTTCCGATGAAGTATAGAATTGAAGGCGATGAGTATTGTATTGGAATTGAAGGAAGAGCGGATGGCGTTGTCCTTGAAATGGATGAAAACCAAGAAGTGCAATACGCTGCTATTGATGAAATCAAGGGAATGTACTTTGATGTGATGAGTTTTGAAAAGCCGGTTCTTGTTCATGAAGCTCAGGCAAAGTGTTATGCATTTATGCTTTTGCAGGATTATGAAATACCACAGATAGATGTCATCCTTACCTATTGTAATATCGAAACAGAGGAGATACGTCGTTTTAATACGACTTATTCCAGAGAAGAGATAGAAGAATGGTTCTTGCAGATTATTTCTATATTTAAGAAATGGACAGATTTTCAGTTTTATCATCGAAAGGAGCGTAATGCTTCTATTCAGGGGTTACCATTCCCGTATGATTATCGTGAGGGACAGAAAAAGCTGATTACAGATGTGTACCGTTCAATTCTTAGAGAGAAAATTCTTTTTATGCAGGCGCCTACTGGAACAGGTAAGACTGTATCAAACATTTATCCTGCGGTAATGGCACTTGGGCAAAATCTTGCGGAGAGAATATTTTATCTTACACCCAAGACGGCAACAGCTTTTGCTGCGCGTGATACCTTTGAGCTTTTGCTTAAACAGGGGTATGAGGGATTGACAATTCTTTTGACTGCTAAGGATAAGATGTGCATGTGTGAGGAAAAGGAATGCAATCCGAGAAATTGTCCTTTTGCAAGAGGTCATTTTGATAGAGTAAATGATGCGATTTTTGAAGTGATTACTAAAGAAGTTTTAATTACCCGTGAGGTGATATTAAATTATGCTTCTGAATATGTAGTTTGTCCTTTTGAGCTTGCACTTGATATTTCGACCTGGTGCGACCACATAATTTGTGACTACAACTATGTATTTGATCCCAATGTATATTTGAAAAGATTTTTTGCTGAATCAAAAAACGGGGACAATATTTTTTTGATAGATGAAGCTCACAATATGGTTGATAGAGCTAGAGATATGTACTCAGAGGTGTTGGTAAAAGAAGAGTTTCTTTCTATTAAAAGATATGCCAAACCGGTTAGTAAAAAGCTTGTGAATGCACTGGAAAAATGCAATAAGCTTTTGCTGGAGTATAAAAGACAGTGTTATTCAGATGTGACTGTGCTTGAGGATATAGATTTATTTATTTTTGCATGTGAAAATTTGCAGAGTAATTTTGATAGACTTTTCAAAAAGGAAGTGAAATTTGGAATCTACCAGGATGAGGTTTTGGAATTTTATTTTAGACTTAGAAATTTCCTTTCGTTAGTATATCAGTATGATTATGAGCATTATAGAATCTATTGCGATTTTGATGAAAATAAAAATTTTCAGTTGCATCTATTTTGCATTGACCCATCTGCGCAGCTTCAGCAGAGGCTTGATTGGGCTAGAAGTACAATATATTTTAGTGCAACGTTACTTCCTATTAACTATTACAAGGATTTGTTATGTTCAAAAAAGGATGTATATGCGATATATGTTGATTCGGTTTTTGATAGCAAAAAACGTCTTCTTTTACTTGGAACAGATGTGACTAGCAAATATTCTAGGCGTGGTGATGAGGAATATGACAAATTTACTTCATATATTGATGATATAGTGGAAGCTAAAAAGGGAAATTATATGGTTTTTGGTCCGTCATATCTTTTTATAGAAGATATTATGCAAAGATATTTGGATAGAAATCCTGAGGCAGATATCATATTGCAGGAGCGAAATATGTCCGAAGCTGATAGAGAAGCCTTTTTGGAGGAATTCGAAAAGAGCAGAGAAAAGTCACTGGTAGCTTTTTGCACGCTTGGTGGGATTTTTTCTGAAGGAATTGATTTGGTGGGCGGAAAGCTGATAGGTTGCATTATTCTTGGGGCAGGATTGCCGCAGGTAGGGAATGAACGTAGCCTTATGTCAGATTTTTTTGATGACATGGATAAAAATGGTTTTGAGTATGCATATCTTTATCCTGGTATGAATAAAGTTATTCAGGCAGCAGGGCGATTGATTCGAACCAAAGATGACGTAGGTGTAATAGCATTACTGGATGAAAGATTTCGATTTTCTTCTTATAAAAAGACGTTTCCACGTGAGTGGAGCGACGCAAAAACGACGTCAATCGACTCGCTTTCGTTAAAATTAACAAAATTTTGGGAAGAATTGGGCTGAAATCCTATTAGGTTCTATGAATAAGATATGATATACTTTTATGTAACTATGGAGAAATGCGGATTTTCTTCACGTTTCAAGTAAATATCACGGAGGTGCAAAGTGGGCAAAGTTAGAAGAGTTTACGTTGAAAAGAGACCACAGTATGCGGTAGCTGCCAAGTCTTTACTTTCAGAAATTGGAAGTTACTTGGGAATTAAAGGAGTATCAAAAGTAAGAGTTTTGATTCGTTATGACGTTCAGGACGTTTCAGACGAGGTATTCAAGAAGGCTGTTAAGACAGTTTTTTCTGAACCACCTGTTGATGATGTTTATGATGAGACATTTGATTATAACGGACGTGTTTTTAGTGTTGAATTTTTACCAGGTCAGTTTGACCAGCGTGCAGATTCAGCAGTTCAGTGCTTGAAGCTTCTTAATGAAGATGAAGAGCCTACAATTCACACAGCTACTACATATGTTATTGAGGGAGAAATTTCTGACGAAGAATTTTCTGCTATCAAGAAGCATTGTATTAATCCTGTTGATTCCAGAGAGACTTCTATGGAGAAGCCTGAGACACTTTCTGATAATTTCGATGAGCCAGATGACGTCATGATTTTTGACGGTTTCATTTCTATGGCAGAGGCTGACTTAAAGGAGCTTTATGAGTCTTTAAATCTCGCTATGACATTTAAAGATTTTCTTCATATTCAGAACTATTTTTCCACAAGTGAAAAGAGAGACCCTTCTGTTACAGAAATAAGGGTTCTTGATACATATTGGTCTGACCACTGTCGTCATACTACATTCTCTACAGAATTAAAGAATGTAACATTTGAGGATGGCTTCTACCGAGCACCTATCGAAGACACATACAATGATTATCTTGATAATTTCAAAGTATTATACAAGGACCGCGATGACAAGTTTGTATGTCTTATGGATTTGGCACTTGTTGCTATGAAGAAATTAAAGGCAGACGGAAAGCTTGCTGATCAGGAGGAATCTGACGAAATTAATGCTTGCTCAATTGTAGTTCCAATCGATGTTGATGGAACGACAGAGGAGTGGCTTGTAAACTTCAAGAACGAAACTCATAACCACCCAACTGAGATTGAGCCATTTGGTGGTGCTGCTACTTGCCTTGGTGGAGCTATCCGTGATCCACTTTCAGGTCGTACATACGTATATCAGGCTATGCGTGTAACAGGTGCTGCTGACCCTACTGTTTCAGTAAAGGATACAATCGATGGAAAGCTTCCACAGAAGAAGCTTGTTCGTGAGGCTGCTCATGGATATTCTTCATATGGTAACCAGATTGGTCTTGCTACAGGTTATGTAAAGGAAATCTATCACCCTGATTATGTTGCAAAGCGTATGGAAATTGGTGCAGTTATGGGTGCCGCTCCTCGTCGTGCAGTTCAAAGACTTAATTCTGATCCAGGAGATCGTATTATTTTACTTGGTGGACGTACAGGCCGTGATGGAATCGGTGGTGCTACTGGTTCTTCAAAGGCTCACAATACTGAGTCTACAGCAGTTTGTGGTGCTGAGGTTCAGAAGGGTAATCCACCTACAGAGCGTAAGATTCAGCGTCTTTTCAGAAGAGAAGAGGTTTCATATATCATTAAGAAGTGTAACGACTTTGGTGCAGGCGGTGTTTCTGTTGCTATCGGTGAGCTTGCAGATGGTCTTGAGGTAAATCTTGATCTGGTTCCAAAGAAGTACGCAGGTCTTGATGGTACAGAGCTTTCAATTTCTGAGTCACAGGAGCGTATGGCTGTTGTAGTTGCACCTGCTGATGTTAATAAATTCCTTCAGTATGCTGCTGAAGAAAATCTCGAAGCAATCGAGGTTGCAATCGTAACAGAGGAACCACGCCTTGTTCTTAAGTGGAGAGGCAAGAAGGTTGTAGATCTTTCCAGAGCGTTTCTTGATACAAATGGAGCCCATCAGGAGACAGATGTTACTGTTGAGCTTCCAAGCAAAGAAGATAAATATATCGAAAAAATCGGCATTAAAGCTGTTGAAGAGGCACTTTCAAATGGTGATGTTAAGTCTGCATGGCTTAATACACTTTCAGACCTTAATGTTTGCTCACAGAAGGGTCTTGTAGAAATGTTTGACGGTTCGATTGGTGCTGGTTCTACTTTCATGCCATTTGGTGGAAAGTATCAGCTTACAGAAACTCAGACAATGGTTGCAAAGATTCCTGTAGCAGATGGAAAGAGTGATGCTGTAACAATGATGGCATATGGCTTCAATCCATATGTTTCTTCATGGAGCCCATATCACGGTGCTCAGCTTGCAGTTGTTGAATCACTTTCTCGTATTGTTGCAACAGGTGGTGATTACAAGAAAGTAAGATTTACTTTCCAGGAATATTTCAAGCGTATGAGCTCTGACCCTAAGAGATGGTCACAGCCATTTACAGCACTTCTTGGTGCATACAAGGCTCAGATGGAATTTGGTCTTCCATCAATCGGTGGAAAGGATTCTATGTCAGGAACCTTCAATGAAATCGATGTTCCACCTACACTTGTTTCTTTTGCAGTAGATGTTGCAAAGCAGGGTGAGATGGTTACACCAGAGCTTAAGAAGGCTGGCAATAAGCTTGTTCTTTTCCACACACTTCATGATTCATATGATCAGCCAAATTATGATCAGATTAAATCAGTATACGAAGTATTCAGAACTTTAGTTGAAAAGAAGTTTGTTACATCTTCATATGCAATTGACGCATATGGCGTTGTTGCTGCTGTTTCAAAGATGGCATTTGGTAATAAGCTTGGTGTTAAGCTTGTTGATACATTAAATGAAAAGACAATGTTTGGTTATGGCGTAGGTGATATCGTAGCAGAGGTTTCATCCGATGCAGTTGATGTTGCTATGCAGGAGCTTGGTAAGTTTGGTATTTCTGATTGTCTTGAGGTAATTGGTGAAGTTACTGATGATGCTAAGTTTACATATGGCTCTGTAGAAATTTCTGTTGACGAGGCAATTGCAGCATGGACAGGAACACTTGAAAAAGTATTCCCTACTAGAAGCCATGATGATATGTCACTTGTTGATACAGATGTTTACGAAGCAAAGAATATCTACGTATGCAAGAATAAGATTGCAAAGCCTAGAGTATTTATTCCAGTATTCCCAGGTACAAACTGTGAATATGATTCAGCTAGAGCATTTGAAAATGCCGGCGCTATTGCAAATGTTAAGGTATTTAAGAACCAGTCAGCCGAGGATATTCGTGAATCTGTAGATGAGTTTTCTAGAATTATTGCTCAGTCTCAGATTGTTATGTTCCCAGGTGGTTTCTCAGCAGGTGATGAACCAGAGGGTTCTGCAAAATTCTTTGCAACAGCATTTAGAAATGAAAAGATGAAGGAGTCTATCACAAATCTTCTTGAGAAGAGAGACGGTCTCATGCTTGGTATTTGTAATGGTTTCCAGGCTCTTATCAAGCTTGGTCTTGTACCATATGGTGAGATTCATACTCAGAAGGAGGATTCTCCTACACTTACATACAATACAATTGGTCGTCATATCTCAAAGATGGCATATACAAAGGTTGTTTCTAACAAGTCGCCTTGGTTACAAAAGGCAGAGCTTGGAAAGACATATACTTCTCCAGCATCACACGGCGAAGGTCGTTTCGTTGCATCTGAGGAGTGGATTAAGAAGCTTTTCGAAAATGGACAGGTTGCTACTCAATATGTTGATGAGCAGGGAAGACCTACTATGGATGAAGAGTGGAATATCAACGGATCATTTTACGCTATTGAGGGTATTACAAGCCCAGACGGTAGAGTATTTGGTAAGATGGCACATGCTGAGCGTAAGGGCGAAGGCGTAGCTGTCAATATTTACGGTGACCAGGATCTCAAGATTTTTGAGTCTGGTGTAGAATACTTTAAATAAAGAAAAAGGGTGAAAAGATGAAAGCATTTCTAATTTTAGAAGACGGTACAGTTTTTGAAGGAACTAGTATTGGTTCGACAAGAGAAGTTGTCAGCGAGATAGTATTTAATACATCTATGACAGGATACTTAGAAGTTCTAACAGATCCTTCATATGCAGGACAAGCAGTTTGTATGACTTATCCTCTTATTGGAAATTATGGTATTACTCCAGATATGGAATCAGGACGTCCATGGCCTGATGGATTTATTGTAAGAGAGCTTAGCAGAATTCCATCTAATTTCAGATGTGAGGGAACTATTCAGGATTTCCTTGTTAAGCATGATATTCCAGGTATTGCTGGAATTGATACACGTGCTCTTACAAAGATTCTTCGTGAGAAGGGTACTATGAACGGCATGATTACTACAAATGAAAACTATGATTTTTCAAAAATCAAGCCACAGCTTGAAGCTTACGCTACAGGTGATGTTGTTTCAAAGGTTACATGTAGTGAGAAGAACGTGCTTAAGGGAAATGGCAAGAAGGTTGCATTACTTGATTTTGGTGCAAAGAAAAACATTGCAAAATCTCTTAATGATAGAGGCTGCGAGGTTACAATTTATCCAGCACATACAAAGGCTGAAGAAATTCTTGCTACAAATCCAGACGGAATTATGCTTTCAAACGGCCCTGGAGATCCAAAGGATTGTGGTCCAATTATAGATGAAATCAAGAAATTATATGCAAGCGATGTGCCTATTTTTGCTATCTGTTTAGGACATCAGCTCATGGCACTTGCTACTGGCGCTGATACTCACAAGATGAAATATGGACATAGAGGTGGAAATCATCCAGTAAAGGATTTAGAGACAGGGCGTGTATATATTTCTTCACAGAATCATGGTTATGTTGTTGATACAGACAAGCTTGATCCAAAGGTGGCAACACCAGCATTTGTGAATGTAAATGATGGTACAAATGAAGGACTTAAATACACAGGAAAGAACATTTTTACTGTACAGTTCCATCCAGAGGCCTGTCCAGGACCTCAGGATTCAGGATATTTGTTTGATAGATTTATTGATATGATGGGAGGAGCAAGATAATGCCAAAGAGAAGTGACATTAAAAAGGTAATGGTAATTGGCTCTGGTCCTATTGTTATTGGTCAGGCTGCCGAGTTTGATTATGCTGGTACACAGGCATGTCGTTCTTTAAAGGAAGAGGGCATGGAGGTTTGTCTTGTAAACTCAAATCCAGCTACAATTATGACTGATAAAGAAATTGCAGATGAGGTTTATATTGAGCCTCTTACTGTTGATGTTTTAAAGCAGATTATCATTAAAGAAAAACCAGATTCTTTACTTCCTACACTTGGTGGACAGGCTGGTCTTAACCTTGGTATGGAGCTTGCTGAGTCAGGATTTTTAGAGGAGCAGGGTGTAAAGCTTATTGGTACAACTGCTGAGACAATTTTTAGAGCAGAGGATAGACAGGCTTTCAAGGATACAATGGAAAAGCTTGGCGAGCCAGTTGCTGCTTCACTTGTTGTAAATACTGTTGAGGACGGTATTAAGTTTACAAATACTATTGGATATCCAGTAGTACTTAGACCAGCGTATACTCTTGGTGGTTCTGGTGGTGGTATTGCTCATAATGAGACTGAGCTTATCGAGATTCTTACTAATGGTCTTCGTCTTTCTCGTGTACATGAAGTACTTGTTGAAAGATGTATTGCAGGCTGGAAGGAAATCGAGTACGAGGTAATGCGTGATGCTGCTGGAAACTGTATTACTGTATGTAATATGGAAAATATCGATCCAGTAGGTGTACATACAGGTGACTCTATCGTAGTAGCTCCTTCTCAGACACTTGGTGATAAGGAGTACCAGATGCTTCGTACATCGGCTCTTCGTATCATTGATGAGCTTGGTATTACAGGTGGATGTAATGTTCAGTATGCACTTCATCCAGAGAGCTTTGAATATTGTGTTATCGAGGTCAACCCTCGTGTATCTCGTTCTTCTGCGCTTGCTTCAAAGGCAACAGGTTATCCTATTGCAAAGGTTGCTGCAAAGATTGCACTTGGATATACACTTGATGAGATTCCAAATGCTATCACAAAGAAGACATTTGCATCATTTGAGCCAATGCTTGACTATTGCGTAGTTAAGATTCCTAGACTTCCATTTGATAAGTTTATTACAGCAAAGCGTACACTTACTACTCAGATGAAGGCTACTGGTGAGGTTATGTCAATTTGCAACAACTTCGAAGGTGCTTTGATGAAGGCTATCAGATCACTTGAGCAGCATGTAGATTCACTTTTAAGCTATGGCTTTGATGAGTATACAGATGCAGAGCTTGATGAAGCACTCAAGATTGTTGATGATAGACGAATTTACTGTATTGCAGAAGCACTTCGTAGAGGTGTTTCTTATGAGCATATTCACGATATTACTCGTATTGATAATTGGTTTATCGATAAGATTGCTATCCTTGTTGAGATGGAAAAGCGCCTTGCTTCAGAGGAGCTTACTGTTGAATTGCTCAAGGAAGCAAAGAGAATTGAATTCCCTGATAATGTTATTGCCAGCTTAAATGGCAAGCTTACAGAGGAAGAGGTTCGCAAGATGCGTTATGATAATGGCATTGTTGCAGCTTACAAGATGGTTGATACCTGTGCTGCTGAGTTTGATGCCATGACACCATATTACTATTCTGTATTCGGTAGCGAAAATGAAGCTGTTGAGACAAAGGATAGAAAGAAGGTTCTTGTACTTGGTTCTGGTCCTATCAGAATTGGTCAGGGTGTTGAGTTTGATTATTGTTCAGTTCATGCGACATGGGCATTTGCAAAAGAAGGCTGGGAGACAGTTATCGTAAACAACAACCCAGAGACAGTTTCAACTGACTTTGATATTGCTGATAAGCTTTATTTTGAGCCACTTACAAATGAAGATGTTGAGTCAATTGTTAATTTTGAGAAGCCTGATGGTGCTATCGTACAGTTCGGTGGTCAGACAGCTATCAAGCTTACAGAGCATCTTATGAAAATTGGTGTTCCAATTCTCGGAACAAAGGCAGAGGATGTCGATGCTGCTGAGGATAGAGAACTTTTTGATAAGATTTTGGAAGAGACTGAGATTCCAAGAGCTGCCGGTGGTACAGTATTTACTGCTGAGGAAGCTAAGGAAGTTGCAAACAGACTTGGTTATCCTGTACTTGTTCGTCCTTCGTATGTACTTGGTGGACAGGGTATGCAGATTGCATTTAATGACGATGAAATCGAGAAATTTATGGATATCATCAATCAGATTGCACAGGATCACCCAATTCTTGTAGATAAGTATTTACAGGGTAAAGAGGTTGAGGTTGATGCTGTATGTGATGGCGAGAATATCCTTATTCCTGGTATCATGGAGCATATTGAGCGTACAGGTATTCACTCAGGTGATAGTATTTCCGTTTATCCTGCACATACAATTACTCAGGATATCAAGGATCAGATTGTTGACTATACAGGAAGACTAGCTAGAGCTCTTCACGTAAAGGGTATGATTAATATCCAGTTTATCGCTATGGATGGTCAGGTATATGTTATCGAGGTTAACCCTAGATCTTCACGTACTGTTCCATATATTTCAAAGGTTACAGGTATTCCTATTGTTGACCTTGCAGCAAAGGTTATCTTAGGACATACAATTAAGGATATGGGCTATGAGCCAGGTCTTCAGCCAGAAGCTGATTACATTGCAATCAAGATGCCTGTATTCTCATTTGAAAAGCTTCGTGGTGCTGAGATTTCACTCGGACCTGAAATGAAGTCTACTGGTGAGTGCTTGGGTATTGCTAAGACATTTGATGAAGCTTTGTATAAGGCATTCTTAGGCGCTGGTGTAATATTACCAAAGCATAAGCAGATGATTATTACTGTAAAGGATGCTGACAAGCCGGAAGCACTTGAGGTTGCTAAGAGATTTGAAAAGCTTGGTTACAAGATTTATGCTACACGTTCTACTGCTAAGTATTTGCAGGAGGGTGGCGTTGATGCTCTTCGTGTAAACAAGATTACACAGGAGTCACCAAACGTAATGGACCTTATCTTGGGTCACAAGATTGACCTTGTAATTGATACACCTACACAGGGACACGGTGATAAGAGCAGAGATGGATTCCTTATCCGTCGTAACTCTATTGAAACCGGTGTACATTGTATCACAGCGATGGATACTGCAGCAGCGCTTGCAACATCACTTGAGGCTGCTACAACAGAATACACGCTTGTTGATATTGCCAAGGTGAAGAATGCGTAGTTTGTCGTTATTTTTTGTTAGAAAAATGATGACAGCTCGAAGCGGCAAACGAAGTGTCGATTCGAGTGGGGCTTAGTAAAAAAATAGTTGACAAACTCATATGGTTTTGTTAATATAATCTTCGGTCGTTCAAAGCGGTCGAAGAGATGGCGAGATAGCTCAGTTGGCTAGAGCACGCGGTTCAT
>JAZLJM010000042.1:0-3245 GCA_045617805.1 Pseudobutyrivibrio sp. | reverse complement strand
GGAAGGTAAGTTAATGTCTTTTCCACCTTGATGACTCTATTATCAAAATCAACGCAGTCCCAAGTAAGACCAAGCATCTCACCCAGTCTCATTCCAGTTCCAAGCCCCACAACAAAGATAGGATACATCATTCCACCTTTCGAATTTTCAAGCAGAATATCCATTTCCTCGCGTGAGAGTATACGCTTTTCTGACTTAGCCTTTCCATCGACAATGGGATTGATTCCAAGTGCAGGATTCTTAATCAGCAAATCTGCTTCAACTGCACGATTGAGGATGTCTATTAGTAATGCCTTGCAATCACTTCTTGACTTATCAGAACCAAGCTCATTAAAGGCATCCTGCAATACAACAAGATTTAAGCCTGTGAGTTTTCTCCAGCCCAAGCTTTCCCTAAGCCTATTGTATTGAATCTCATAGGTGCGCTTTGTGGTAGAGCGGCAGTGCTTCTTGCATACGCTAATCCATTTCTCATACCACTCATCAAGAGTTATTTTCTCATCAACTATATTAATTTGTTTCTCGTTCTCATAAATCTTCTGACGCTGTTTCTTTCCTACCTCCGCAAGAGTTTTAGCATATACGCTTCTCTGCTTACCAAATCGACCAATGTATCTTGCCTCATATGTGCCATTTGGTCTTTGATAAATTGCACTTCCCAGTTCTTTTCCTTTAATTGATTTTCCCATTATGTTTCTTCCTCCTATAACGAAAAAAACTTATGGAAAAGAACAGTTCTATTCATCTCCATAAGTTTAACATGTGTATTATTCAGTTGCTATGATTATTTCGTATTATTATCTATTTTTATGCCACCAACTGCTTAAGTAACCATTTATCAACGCTACCCTTATGCGCATAAAGTCTATTGCCTATGCGCACGGTGAATCCATTACCGGGATCATGTAGTAGCTCTCTTGCCTTTGTTTCACCTATAGATAAATAATCGCAGAACTCATAAATATTGAGTAGTGCTGCTGGTATTTCTTTTTCTTTAACTCTATTTCTCATTCAATTCCTCCTAAAATTTGCAATAAAATAGCAGCCACAGATTGCTCCATAGCTGCTTGATTAAAAATTATTCTATTATTTCCAAATAACCTTGGGATTGCTTTTATTATAATTCTTGACGCCAACCTTGACGTCACAAAAGTTTGTATTGACGTCAAGCTTATCTTTTGTGAATAGTATTACTTCGCTCCCCATTCTGTTTTTCTGTGCAATGTTTTCTCACGTGCTTCATGTTCAATCATGCTTTGAAGAACCGACCTATTATATTCAAGCACCTCTATAGACGCAAGCGTTGAAATGACAAGTGCATAAGTTTCTCTGCTTGCCTCATATTTTGGAAGCAGGGAATCAAGTTCTCTCTGCCATGCCTTCGGTATAATTTTCTTATCTGGCTCGGTAATCATACTCTTAAGTCTTTCACGATAAGTATCGTAGTAAGTTATATCGAGTGCGTGCTTCTTATCAAACTGTTTACGAACAAATCCTTTAAGCTTCCACCTTTCGTCATTTATCTCCTTATATGGCTTATAATCCTCATAAAGAGCAAGCAACCCTTCAAGGTAATCAATCCTTTCAGCCTGCTTCATTCTGTCTGCGGATAAAGAATCAAATTTGTCCTCATTTTCAGCCTTAAGTTTTGCCATATCATCATAGGTTGTAAGACCATGCTTCTGAACAAAAGTTTCCATATACTCTCTTCTCTGCAATTTGGAACGATTGCTGATAAGCCTCAAATACTTTCCCTTCATAACCGGCAATGACAATCTATCATGTTTACGCTTTGCCACCTCTCGTATCATATCGAGTATTTCATTCTTAACCGCTTGGATAACTGTCTGTGATTTTGCCATAACAATATCAAGCGCATTCTTAGCATGAATATAGGTTGCTTTAGCCTGCTCAATAACAGCATTATTAGCAAGTATTCTGCGGTTAATATCGCCTCGAATAGTATGTATGCCGGCACGCTCTAATGCACTTGCTTTTTCACCCAAATGAATCTGTGGCTCAATATCCAATCCCAGCTCCTTGAACGACCTATGCTCCCAAAAGTTTTCCGTTTCACCAATGCGCTGATTCACGGCATTGATGGTATCAGCTAAATCCTTTCGCCAAATCTTGGCATTCTCATGACTATTCCAATCATTAGTTTCAACGGTCTTGCACTTCCATTGCTTACGATTTTGCTTATCAACCTTTTGCTGACCGGTCTTTTTATCGATGAGTGGAATACGCTCTCCGTCTGCATCTAAAACATACTCTTTTCTTGACTTCTGCATCCATTGTCCATGCTCATCAATTCCTCGCATAGTCAGCATAATATGGCAATGCAGATTTCTCTGTACTGTCTGTTTGTTTTCTGAATCGTGGATTGCAAACTCTGCACACATTCCCTTGCTCACAAAGTTTCTCTCAATATAGTCACGCATAACTTCTGTAGCCAGCTCATAACTCCATTCATTTGGTAACTCCACTCGATAAGCCCTCGCAAGTTGTGCCCTCGAATTGTTCTGCTCTGCCATCTCAACAGAATTCCAAAGAACCTTAGGGTCTGAATACTCTACCGGTGCATTCTCTGGAAGCATAACCTCTGTATGAACTAAATCCTCACTGTACTTGGGATAATAGGTCTGCCCATCATATTCAGAGTAAATTGTTGTACGGCTGATATATGATGACTGCTCAACAGCTGAATGACCCCCATGACACTTTGCACCTCTTCCGCATATCTGCGCTCTGGTGCTGAGACTTTTAACAGCCATAGAGCCACCTACCTTTCTGATGGATAAGCCTATAAGACTTTGTGGATGGTGAAGCTCTGCCCTTTAGAGTTTCAGCAGCCACAAAGTACATAAAAGGGTAGCGAAGCGAAGGGAAAAGATTATGTTCCCTTATGATTACCGAAGGTAAGCATCCAGCTCCATGCAATGGTCTCCGAAGGACGCGCATACCGCCTCTGGTGGTATATCTGTGCGCACCGAGAAAAACTCGGTGAATGGTCTTGCTCTGATCGGCACTTCGATTACTATTCATTTTCACTCGCCTCACTTTCAATAATTGGTTCCTCATTTTTGCCGTTTCCGGCACTTTCCTTTTTTACAATTTCTATGATTCTCTGGCACTGATCTGATTTGATACCAGCTGCAAGAATGCGATTAAGTTCCTGCTCATCAAAGTCATAGCACTCTGGGAAATATCGGTGAACAATACCACCCATCATATACTTGTGTCTG
>JAZLJM010000041.1:0-24371 GCA_045617805.1 Pseudobutyrivibrio sp. | reverse complement strand
TGGTTCTTATAGGTCCATACCCCTGCACGTGCAATTGTCAAATCCGTTAAGAAATCCGGCATAGCAAGTCCTGCAGATATGAGTGTCTAACCTCGGGAAGACACCATATCTGCGGGACTTGCTATGCCGGATTTTAGGATTTTACAGCTTTGCACGTGCAGGGGTATGGACCTATAAGAACCAGCCAGGGCATATTTCATTAAGAAATTATAGTCTTAAAAACGCCAAGCAAGTAAATTCTTGCTTGGCGTTTATTGTTTGGTTGGGGATTAGTATTCGCCGTTTTTGTATTTTTCAACGAGCTTTTCGATACGGTCGTATGGATTGAGCAATTCAGAGATTGAGCAATCGTGGTTAAGTGTATCGATGATGTATGCGATGTATTTAGACATATCACACTTGATGAAGTAATCACGGCTAAGTGTTTCATCAGAAAGGTATGTAAGGTTTGTTGTAACAACCTTGAAGATTGTGCCATCAGCAACAGCCTTGTCGAATTTTTCCATACCGTTTGTGAAAAGTCCGAATGTAGCAACAACAAATACACGATTTGCATTGCGCTTCTTGAGCTCTGTAGCAACATCTATCATTGATTCACCAGAAGAAATCATATCATCTACGATGATAACATCTTTTCCAGCAACATCATTACCAAGGAATTCGTGAGCAACGATTGGGTTACGTCCATCTACGATACGGCTGTAATCACGTCTCTTGTAGAACATACCAACATTTACTCCAAGAACAGATGCCATATATACAGCTCTGTTTGTACCACCTTCATCAGGTGAGATAATCATAAGATTATCATTGTCAATCTTGAGATCCTTAACGTTCTTCATGATACCCTTTAAGAACTGGTATGTAGGAGAAACTGTCTCAAAGCTGCTAAGTGGAATAGCGTTCTGTACACGAGGATCGTGAGCATCAAAAGTGATGATGTTGTCAACACCCATGCTTACGAGCTCCTGAAGAGCCATTGCACAGTCTAAAGACTCACGAGCACTTCTACGGTGCTGGCGACCTTCGTAGAGGAAAGGCATGATAACTGTAATACGTCTAGCCTTGCCTGTAGCAGCAGCAATAATTCTCTTTAAATCACTGTAAATATCGTCAGGTGACATATGATTTGTGTGACCACAAGCAGAATATGTAAGGCTGTAGTTTGTGACATCTACAAGGATATAGAGGTCAAGACCACGGATAGACTGCTTGATAAGACCCTTTGCTTCACCTGATCCAAAACGAGGACAGTCAGCTTCGACAAGATAAGAATCGCTACGATAACCAGCAAGCGTAATAATTGACTGATCGCTGGTTCTCTCTGATCTCCACTTGAGAAGATAGTCATTAACTTTGTTAGAGATTGATGTACAGCTCTTGTGTGAAATGAGACCAAGCTCAGCGATTGGTGGTGTGTTTTCTAACACGATTTCATTGTTTGGCATGATTTGCTCCTTGATAATATTTAATTATTTATTGTTTTAACACGAATATCTCTTCCTATAAGCTGTATGTACTTAAACTTTGAAAATATTCGTGAAAGAATACGATCGCTATATCTATCTGCCATCTCGTTTGGAGATAGATTTGAGGAAATAATAGTTGATTTGTTCTGGAGTAAACGTTCGTTGAGGCAATGAAAAAGTTTGGAATTTGTAAAAGAATTAGCAAATTCAGTGCCTAAGTCGTCAATAATCAACAAATCGCATTTAAAAATCTGATCATTGATATCTTCAACGTCTACATTTTTCTTGAATGTCTGTTCTTCGAAAATTTTGAAAAGCTCGTGGGCAGTAAAGTATACAACTGAAACGCCCTCGTCTAGTAATGCCTTGGCAATACAGTTTGATAAGAAAGTTTTACCACAACCAGTTTGCCCAAGCAACAAGAGATTACCACCATCTCGCTTAAAATTCTGCACAAAGTTTTTCGCATTATCATATGCCTTTTGTGCACAAACTCTAGCAGAGTCGTCTGTTGAGTCATCAAAATAGTCATCATCGTAAAGATCTAAGTTGAAATTGTCGAAATTTTCACGAGATAGAATAGTGTTGATATTTGATTGAGAATACACCATATTGATGGCTGCCTGCTTGAAGCAATGGCATCTTGCTCCGGCGATGTAGCCAGTATCCTGGCAGTCTGGGCAGTCATATGGTGGCTCTAGATAATCTGCTGGAAAACCAGCAGTTTCAATTAATTTGATTCTTTTGGCACGAAGCTCATTGAGCTTCTTTTTGGAGTCTTCGCGGGCTGTGGTAATATCAAGACCGCCAAAGATTGCACTGATAGATGAAACGGAGATGCTTGAAACCTCTTCGTCAATAGAAGTAAGCGCTGGAACAGCAGAATAAAGTTCCTTTGTTCTGTAGGCTACAATTTCGTGATTGCGCATTTGCTTTTGGTTGTACTCGCGCATAAGTGCATCATACTGCTCGTTTGTAAGTGCCATTTTTTCCTCCCAAAATTATTGCTTTAAAAGTTTTTTTGCAAGAGCATTGTAGTCAAATTCTCGGTTTGAGAAATTGTTGAAAGAATTCTCTTTTTTGTAAGGACTTCCTTTGGTAGAACTCTTTGAAGGAGCCTTAGGAGTAGAACGAAGCTTTGAAGCTGATTCCTGAAGGAATTTTTCATTAAGCTTTGCAACATCGTCTAATGTGTTTACACCAGCCTTGTTCCAGTTTGCGAGAATTGAATCTGCGTATTTGAAGCTAGGCTTGTTTGTAGATAAAACAGTTCGTTTACATGCATCGCAAATGATATCTATGCTGAAATGATAAGTGTTAGTCCATTTGTCGATGTAGTTTAATTCTTCGTCGATTAAGTCACGCCCAGAAATACCAAGTGCCTTCATAACAGAAAAAACTGCTGATGAATGAGCTCTTGTAGCATTCTTTGCGGCCTCAAGCGTGTGGATACCATCGTCAGCCCAATTACGAGCAACTGTATCCATATAATGAAAGCTCTTATGACCATTTGAGATACAATACTCGATGAGATATTGTATCAAATCGGTAGGCAGCTTAAGGCTGTCGTACCAATACAGTAAAGAATTTGTCTCTGATGTCGATAAAGGTCTACCCAGATAGTACTCTGATGTAAAGGTAAGGTCTTCAACCTCTGACATAGATGTAAATGCATCCAATTCATCAGGTGAATAAACAGGTTTTGTGTTGGTATCAGATGCAGGAGCCTTTGCAATAGGTTCAACTGTATTAATAGTAGAAATAGTGTTGATAGTTGAAATAATTGGTTCCTTGATTTCTGACGTGAAGGTAGTAGTCACGACAGGTTTAATCGCCTGATCGTGACCCTGTACGTCCACTAAACATATACCAGACAGCTCATTATTCGAAGTATATTCAAGTCTGAGCAAGCCTACTTTCTCCCAATAAGTAAAAGCTCGCATTACGTCTTTTTCTGTGTGCTCAAGGCGGTCCGCTACCTCCGCGAGACTGAAATCGAAATCGTCTCTACCCAAGCATCGAAGTAGAAAAAGGTAAATCTTGACATACTCCCCATTGGCGTCTTTCATGAAATCATCAATAAATATGTTAGGAACACAAGTAACTAGATTTGCACTATTTGTGTGTAACATGATGTCTGCCATATAACATTATCCTCTCTTCATAACCTGAAACAGATTATAGCACAGTGGTTTTTGATTTAAAAGGGTAAAACCCTCGCAAACCCTTGTAAATAAAGGGGTTGCGGACATTGTGGATAATGTGGATAAATACAAAAAATGGCGATAATAGGGTAAAAAAAATCCACATTTTTTGAAGTGAAAAAAACCTCAAAAAATGTGGATACTGTGGATAATTATTTGTTAAGTAAGTTTTCGCCTACTAAATACACGTCTCCGGCACCCATAGTTATCAACAAATCGTTGTTCATAACATTTTTTTCTAAAAATTTTTCACATGCCTCAAAAGTGCCTAAATAGTGGACTTCTGTACCTAATTTTTCGATTCTGTCAGCAATGTCTTTTGCGCTGACTCCATAGATGTCTGGCTCTCTGGCTGGGTAAATATCGGCAAGCACGACGATATCTGCCACGGAAAGAGCTTTTGCAAAGTCATCTAGAAAGCTGAGTGTACGTGTATATGTATGCGATTGGAAGCATACGATAAGTCTGTTGTGTGGGTAGTTTTTTGCAGCAGCAAGCGATGCTGAAATCTCTGTAGGGTGGTGAGCGTAATCATCTACGATAGTTGCGCCCTTGAACTGTCCTTTTATCTGAAAACGTCTGTCAGCTCCGTGGAATTTTTTAAGACCATTAATTATGTGTTCACTTGAAATGCCAAGCTCCTTGCAAAGTGCGATAGCGACAAGAGCATTTCCAATATTGTGCTCACCTGGCACATTTAACTCAACCTTTTCAAGTCTGGTATTTTTGTAGACAGGAGTAAAGCAGGCACAGCCCTTTTCGTTGTATGAAATATCCTCGGCTGTCATATCTGCAGAGTTGTGAATTGAGTAAGTAACAATCTGACATTTATGATTCTTTGTAAAATACTCAACATCCTCTATGTCGTTGTTGATAAAAAGAATTCCATCGTCTGATGTGTTCTCTGAAAATTTTCTAAAAGAAGCTCTGACGTTTTCTAAATTTTTGAAAAAGTCCAAATGGTCTGCCTCTACATTTAAGATGATGTTGTATTTTGGGAAAAAGCTATGGAAGCTGTTTGTGTATTCGCAGGCTTCTGTGATAAATAAATCAGAGTCTCCTACGTGCACATTGCTGGCGATAGCTTCAAGCATGCCGCCTACTGAAATAGTAGGGTCATCTGCAGTTTCCAATAGAATCTGGCTAATCATTGATGTAGTGGTTGTTTTTCCATGTGTTCCAGATACTGCGATAGAGCGGGCGTAGTTTGCCATGATTTGACCTAAAAGGTCGGCTCTAGTAATCATAGGAAGGCTTCTTTTTACCACCTCAGCGTATTCTGGGTTATCTTCATGAATTGCAGCGGTGTAGACAACAATGTCGATATCGTCAGTGATATTTGCAGCCGACTGTGGATAACTTATCTTTGCACCAAGAGAAGAAAGGTGCTTTGTTAAATCCGATTCCTTTTGGTCAGAACCAGAGATTGTAAAGCCGGCGCCGAGCAGAATTTCTGCAAGACCGCTCATGCTGATACCACCGATTCCAATAAAATGGATATGCTTTTTTTCATCAAAATTAATTTTGTACATCACTATTTATTACCTCCTGCTGACGGGTTGCTATGTCAGCCCACAATTTTTCAAGTGCCTCATCGCCACGTTTATCGGGGACATTATGTTCTGTTGAAAGTATTTTACCAAAATATTTTGATAATTTTGTTGCGCCAGAATAATTTAGGTGAAGTCCACCATCATAAGTATCTGTTGAAAAATCGATTCCGATTTTATCTGCATCTGCGAGAAAATTGTAGTAGGAAAGATTGTGCTTTTTTGCATAATCTACTATGGTTGCATCCCACTCATCATACCAGTAAGGATAAAGAGCCGGTGCCTTTACTAAAATAAGCTCGACGTCGTTTTCTTCGCAGAGCTTTACCATCTTGTCGAGATAATAGTAAGCATTGTCTCCAAAGCTGTAATCATCAAGTGGTCTGCCCTCTGGTACATTCTCTGCAGCTTTTACATCAGTACGCATATAGTAGCCATTATAGGTTACAGGATCAGCAGTAAAAAGATAGTTTACATCATCTGAATTCAGTTCACTGTATCGGCTGTGGAATCTAAGCAGTGGGAAGAGATATTCAAGGAAATGCTCTTCTTCTGTCATAGATGCTTTGATGGAAGCTACTTTGCTTTTTGACCATTTCATACCATCCAAAGTCATTCTGTTATACGCCTCGTTCTGGGGCTCGTTGTATTTCATTGAAAGGATGTTGAATACGATGGCTTTTGGTTTTTCGTATTTAATTGTCTCTTCAGCGAGATAGTACGATTGCCAGATGAGCTGTTGTGCGCTACCTCTTAAGTATGAGTTGATGCCATAGTCCTGCCACAAAGTAACAGGGTCAATGTTTTCATATAGCTCGCAATCACCGATAAAGACCACATCGTGATTTTTGGGCGTATCGTAGTATTCAGCAATCATTGCACCTTCTACAACATCATGCATATATTTGGGCATGAAAAGTCGCTGTAAAAATGCGAGAATAATAATAGATAAAATTATTGAAATAATCCAGAAAACTATTAGTTTTTTCTTTTGCTTCAAAATAAAACTCCTGATTAAAACTGATTATAAATAAACTGGCTAGATTCGTAGCCGATTCCGTAGGTTCCAAAAATAATTATTATTACAAATAGACCAAACCAGATGATATATTTGCTTGCAGCAGGTAGTGCTTTTATTTTGTCTCTGACGCTGCCGCTTCGTGCGATGAGGCTGACAGTAATCAGTAGGATTAGTGATATAAATAAAATGCAATAATCAAAGCTATTTAGTCCGATTCCAAGAAACGCACTTGCTGAAAGCTGCGAAAAATCAAGCTCGGTAAAAAGTGACTTGTACATCTTGAAGGTCAATGGTACATCACGATAACAGTCAAAGGTTCGTAAAAAGCTCATAATGAACACAGTACGAAGTACCTGAAAAAGTCGCCAGAAAAATGTGCCGTCGACTTTGAATTTGCTGTGGAACCATCTGTAAAAAGGCTCAAGCTCCTGACTAATCATAATTACTACGAAGTTTCCGATTCCCCAGACGATAAAGTTCCAGCTCGCGCCGTGCCATATACCGGTTGTGAACCATACGATAAATGATGCTAAGTAAACAGGAACTCTTTTTCCAATCTGTTTGCCAAGATGAGCTCTTGAAAATTTTGAAAGCTTAAGCATTGGCTGAGAAATTGAAAGTGGGTAAAAGATATAGTCTGTAAACCATGAACCCATGGTAATGTGCCATCTGTTCCAGTATTCTTTGATATTTTTTGAAAAATATGGTCTGATAAAGTTCTCTGTAACTGAGATTCCCATTGCCTCTGCGATACCGATAGTGATGTCGATTCCACCAGTAAAATCACAGTAAAGCTCAAAGGCATAAAACATCATTCCTACAAAAACGAATCCACCATGGTAGGTGTCAGGGTCGTGGATGATGGTATTGACGCCAACCACAATTCGATCAGCGACCACGAGTTTTTTGAAATAACCCCAGAGAATTCTCTGAAGACCTCTTGTAATTACCTCATAATTTGCCTTGTGCGGTTCAAAAAGTGTCTTCGATAAATCAGAAAATCTGCTGATTGGACCTTGGACAAGCTGAGGGAAAAAGGAGATAAATAAAGCAAATTTAAAGAAATTTGTCTCGGCTTTTACAGTTCCTCTTTTTACATCAATCAAGTATCCCATAGCCATAAAGGTATAGAAGGAGATACCCATAGGGATGATGATATTTACAAAGGAAAGCTCGGTAGTGCTGCCAAAGGTGTGCAGCAGGCTGTTGATATTTGAAATTGTAAAATTAGTGTATTTAATTACTGCAAGTATACCTAGGTTAAAAAGCAGGCATGCTAAAAAAAGATGCTTTTGCTTTTTGTTTTCAGCATCCTTAAGAGGTTTGCGTTCTTCTCGTGGAAGTGCTTTGAAGGCATCCTTTCTCTGCTGGAGTTTCTTTGCTGCCCAGAAGGTGGTAAGAGAAGTAATAAAAATATAAATGAGATATCTAGGGTCAGATAAGAAATAGAATACGTAGCTTGCAAATAATAAAAATGGCCATTGAAACTTTCCTGGGAGAAGATAATAGATTAGTAAAACTAAAATCAAAAATCCCAGGAATTCATAAGAGGCGAAAAGCATTTAAAATTAGTCCTCCTCGTCCTCTTTCTTTTGGATAAGTGCATAGATAGCTTTTGCTGAATTGAAGTTTTCAGGGAGAAGCTCCTCTGCTGTGATTGTGACATCAAATTCTGTCATAATTGTAGAAACTAATGTAACAATATCAAAAGAATCTAAAATTCCATCATCAATGAGATGCTCATTGTTTTCAAAATCCACATCTGGGTGAATGTCCTTTAAAATCTCGATTAATTCTTCCATAATAATTATCCTTTCATCTTTCCTAAAGTAACTCTATCGATTTTGCCATTTGCAGTAAGTGGCATAGTATCAAGCTTAATGATTTTGTTTGGAATCATATAGCGTGGTAATTTATCCTTCAGTATAACAGTAAGTTCAGCGTTTGTTAATTCACCGACATAAAAAAGGATAATTTTACCTTTTTCATTATCGTAGACACAGCCAGAAAGCTTTATTTCGTCAATCAAATTGACATTTGCTTCGATTTCACCGAGCTCTATTCGGTGCCCCATATGCTTAATCTGATAATCCTTTCTTGAAACAAAGACAAGCTCGCCGTATTCGTTTCTTTTTCCGATATCGCCTGTCTTGTAAATTGTCTCTGGATAAGCACTATTGAGTGGGTTTTGCACAAAGCTTTCAGAAGTCTTCTGCGGATTGTTGTAATATCCAAGTGTAACCGAGGTTCCGCGGATGCAGATTTCACCTGGCTCACCGTCCTTTGCCAGGGTGTTGTCATCCTTTAAAAGGAGAATCTCGGTGTTTTTAAATGGAAAACCAATTGGTATGACATCTGTGTCAGAAAGCTCTCTTGTGACAGGATAGTAGCAGCACATACCTGTGCCCTCAGTTGGTCCATAAAGATTGAAAAATCTGGTTTCTGGACAAGCTTCCTTCCATAGATGGAACTGTCTGATTGGGAAAACCTCGCTACCAAAAGCAATGAGCTTTAAGTATTCTGGCTTTATTGTATCAAAGGTTTTAAAGGCGGAAATCATAGTAAGTGCTGAAACAACCCAGCAAATCGTATTGATTTTCTTTTCATTCATATATGCTACAAGCTTTGTTGGGAACATAAAATATGAATGAGGTATAAGGTATGTGGTTGCACCAAATTTTAGTGTAGGATAAAGCTCCTTTAAGCAAGCGTCAAAGTAAAGAGGTGTCTGATTACCAAATACTGTATTTTCGTCAAATCCCAAGGTTTCAGAAAGCTGCTCGATGTAGTCGATTACTGAGCGGTGGCATGCGCAAACGCCCTTTGGAACGCCAGTTGAACCAGAGGTAAAAACAATATAAATCGGGTCAACATCAAGTGCACTTTTTCTTGTAGCCTCAAGCGCTTTTGTATTTTGCTCAGTTTTGATGATGTCATCGTATAATAAAACCTCACCAGAAAAACCGAGGTCATCACTTTTTGCAGCAGTCTTTTCGTCTACAATCATAAATCGTGGTTTACAGTTTTCGATGATTAGCGAAATTCGAGTGCCAGGCATTTCCTCGTCGATTGGCACATAGTAGCAGCCGGCTGCAATTGTTCCGAAAAAGCTGACAATTTCTTTAGGTGATTTTTTCATAAAAATCAGAACGGGTTCTCTGTGTGCACCTTTATTTAAAAGTGTGGAAGCGATACTTCTTGAATAGTTGTAGGTGTTTAAAAAGTTGTATTGTGTATCATCGTCACAGTATGCAAGCTTGTCAGGGCATTTTTTTACAATACTATCTAAGTAATCTATAACGTTGTTTTGCATTAGGTAATAATCTCCTCATATTCTTTTTTGAGATTGCCGCAGGCTTTTACAGCACTTTGTGCAATCACATCTATTACATCCAAGTAGCCACTACCGATAGCCAAATCTCTCTTTATTATGGAAAGCTCTGTGCAACCTAGTAGGATGACCTTTGCACCCTTTGAAAAAAGATGCTCAGAGACCTTTTCGAATTTGTTCATATCGATGGAGGCGCCTGCTTTTACATTGTCATAGATGAGATTCATGACATATTTTTGCATGTTTTCTTCGGGATAAATCACATTTATTCCGAATTCCTCCAGACAATTACCAAAAAGATTTGAACTAACTGTTCCGTCGGTTGCCATAATTCCGACTGAATCAATGCCATGGTTTTTTAGGTAAATTCCTGTTTCTTTAATGCCGTGAATAATTGGAATGTCAACAGCCGATTGGAGCTCGTCGTGAAAATAGTGGGCTGTGATACACGGCATGGCAAGTATTTCACACGCACTTTTTTGTAAATCGTAAGCAACATTTTGCATTTTAAGAAGCGGCGAGTCGGTGCTTTTTCCTATTATATAGGAGGTGCGGTCCGGGATGGTCGGGATATTGTAAATTATTATCTCGATATGCTCCTGGTCGCATGTGGCATCCGTCATTTTTATAATTTGTTCCATTAGGTAGGCTGTGGCCATTGGCCCGAGTCCACCGATAATTCCTAATCTTTTCATAGTATCCTTATTTTATATCGGTATAAATATTTCTATCATAATTGTGCGAATGATAATGAGCGTTGGAATATTCCATAAGCTCTTCATCGGTTAGGTAGCAAAGGTTCGGGTGCTCTTTTCGTGGAGTTGTATCAAAGTGGTGCCAGCCTTCGCCAATATCTACCAGGTTCCAGTAGTGATGTCTGGTTGCAGTAGGGATGATTTCGATATCCATATTCTTGATGCCAGCGCGGGTTAAAAGCTCTTTTGAAACGCAGGCGTAGGTGTAGCAGTCGCCATTGTGGAGAGTTAAGCCGTCATAAGCACTTTTTATCCAATCACCTTTTTCTGAATAGTCGTTAAAGCCCATATTGCATTCCATATAATTATAAATAGCTTTTACAATTTCTAGCTTTGACATATCGGGTGTGATGATGTCTGCAAGGACTTCATCTGCAAGGGCGTCGATTTCTTCCTGAGTGTGCTCACTTTTGATTACGGAAACGACGATGTCGGCTGAGGTGGAATTACCTGCCCAGTCTGTAGCTGTTAAAGTGATAGGATACTCGCCAACCTGGTCATTGTTTACTACGCCTTCTACAGTAAAATCGATATCTCCATCAATTGCATCTGTGGCAGAAAAACGTTTTTTGTAGCTGATATTTTCATTTGTGTAAATCGTAAAATCGTGGACGCCGTTGAAAACAGGTGGTTCGTTGTCGATGTCATGTATTGTAAGCGTCGTCTCAAAGGTCGTGGAATTATATGAGGTGTCTGCCAAAATAAGGTTAATCTGTTGTTCGCCAAGCTTTGAAAAATCAGGCTTATTTGTAAATTCGGCATGGACCTCAGAAGCGTCCTCTATGTCGGTAAAAAAGTCGATTGGTGAAATGGAATTACCTATCATAATATCTTGTTTTGAAACTGTAGCATTTGGCGGTGTGGTGTCGGTGATAATAATTTGACAATCATAGGTGAAAAAACCTGATTTTACCACGACATCATAGATTCCAGATTGATTGGTATCCATATCGCCTGTTGATACAAATTCACATTTTATATCGCCTGTCATTGCAAGGTCGTTTGCGGAAATATCTGAGCCAAGCTCTTTGATACAAGATACGTTTACTCTGTGTGAGTAGTCATAATAGAGATAATAAGAAAAGCCACCTATTATTAAAGGAATAATGATAGCTAAAATGATAAGAAAAATATGCTTTTTTTTCTTTCGTTTGCTTCTTATATTAGACATAATAATCTCCCTAAAAAACATAATAATACTTTTAGAAAAAAATTTACATAGTGAAAAAGTGTGTAAAGAATGTGAAAAAGTGGAAAAATTATGGATATATTTACGAAAAATTATGTATTCAGGTTGCGATTGATTTGGGCAATATGTTATAATTTCCTTGAATATTCAGGGATATGATTAGTATTTTTGACATATCCCAATTACTGAAGAGAAAGGCAGATGAGGAGAGTATGATTAAAAAAGAAATGATAGCAATGCTTCTCGCTGGTGGTCAGGGAAGTAGATTGGGTGTGCTTACGTCCGATGTAGCAAAACCGGCAGTTTCTTTTGGTGGAAAGTACAGAATTATAGATTTTCCACTCTCAAATTGTATCAATTCCGGAATTGATACAGTCGGCGTATTAACGCAGTATCAACCACTTGTACTAAACTCTCATATTGGAATTGGTATTCCATGGGATTTAGACAGAAATAATGGAGGCGTAACAGTATTACCTCCATATGAAAAGAGTGATAATAGTGAGTGGTACACAGGTACCGCTAATGCAATTTATCAGAACTTAAAGTATATGGAAAACTACAATCCGGATTATGTACTTATTTTATCGGGTGATCATATCTATAAGATGGATTATGAGGCTATGCTTGATTTCCATAAGGCGAATAATGCGGATGTTACTGTTGCAACTATTCCAGTTCCTCTTGAGGAGGCTTCTCGTTTTGGAGTGGTTATTGCAGATGAAAATAAACGTATTTCAGAATTCGAGGAAAAGCCAGAGCATCCTAGAAGTAATCTTGCTTCTATGGGTATCTATATTTTTAGTTGGAAGGTTCTTAGAGAATCGCTTATTGCGTTAAAGGATCAGAGCAATTGTGATTTCGGAAAGCACATTATTCCATATCTTCATGAGCGTGATGCAAGAATGTTTGCATACGAGTTCAACAGCTACTGGAAGGATGTAGGAACTCTTGGTTCATATTGGGAAGCTAATATGGAGCTTATTGATTTAATTCCAGAGTTTAATTTGTATGAAGAATTCTGGAAAATCTATACAAATCAGAACATTATTGAGCCACAGTTTATTGCAGAAAACGCTATAGTAGATAAAGCAATTATTGCGGCTGGAGCTCAGATTTATGGTGAGGTTTATAATTCAGTCTTAGGACCTGGTGTAGAAATCGAAGAGGGTGCAATCGTCAGAGATTCTATCATCATGGGTGGTGTTAAGATTGGAAAGAACTGTTTGCTTGATAAAGCAATTGTTGCTGAGGAGACAGTAATTGGCGACAATACAAAAATTGGTCAGGGCGAAGAGGCAGAGAGCCAGTTAAATGCTAGCATCTATTCATTTGGATTAGCTGTAATTGGTGATCATTCTCAGATACCTGCAAATGTTACTATCGGAAAGAATACGGCTATCAAAGGTGTGACTGGTGCGGAAGATTATCCTGAAAACAAGTTACCTAGTGGCGGCTACATTATTAAGGCAGGTGATCGTGAATGAAAGCATTAGGAATTATTTTAGCAGGTGGAAATAGTAGCAGAATGCAGAACCTTACAGATAAGAGAGCAATTGCTGCTATGCCAATCGGTGGAAGCTACAGATGTATTGATTTTGTCCTTTCAAACATGACAAATTCACATATTCAGACAGTAGCTGTACTTTCACAGTATAATGCCAGATCATTAAATGAGCATTTGAACTCAGCAAAGTGGTGGAACTTTGGTAGAAAGCAGGGAGGTCTTTTCCTCTTTACACCAACTGTTACTGCTGATAATAGCTGGTGGTACCGTGGTACTGCAGATGCGATTTGGCAAAATATCGATTTCTTAAAAAAGAGACATGAGCCATATGTAATTATTGCAAGTGGCGATTGTGTATACAAATTAGATTTCAATAAGGTGCTTGATTACCATATTGAAAAGCAGGCTGATATTACTGTTGTTTGCGCTAAGCTTCCAGAGGGGGATGACGTAAACCGCTATGGTGTTGTGCGCATGGACAACGATGGCAGAATTACTGAATTTGAGGAAAAGCCAATGGTTGCAAGCTCAAATATGGTTTCTGCTGGTGTTTATATTATCAGACGTAGAGCTCTCATTGATTTACTCGAGGAGTGCAATAGAGAGAGCAGATTTAACTTAGTTACAGATATTCTTATTAGGTATAAAAACCTTAAAAAGATTTATGGCTATAAGATGGAAGGCTATTGGGCAAATATTGCTGACGTTGACAGCTATTACAAGGCCAATATGGATTTCTTGAAGCGTGATGTAAGAGATTACTTTTTCCATAGTGAAGAGGGCGTATTCTCAAAGACTCACGACCTTCCACCAGCAAAATTTAATGCAGGCTCAAGGGTTACAAATAGTTTGGTTGCCGGAGGTTGTATTGTAAATAGCCAGGTGGAGAATTCTGTATTGTTCAAAAAAGCATTTATCGGCACAAATAGTGTTGTAAAAAATTGCGTTATTTTGAACGGAGCATACATAGGAGACAACGTGCATATTGAAAACTGCATTGTTGAAAGCCATGAGACATTGCTCAGCGGATCGACATATATTGGGGAAAATGGCGTCCGAATTGTTACAGGAAACAAAAATCGTTTTGAAACATCATGTGGGGAGGTTTAACAATGCAAATTACAGACATCAGAATCAGAAAAATCGAAAAAGAAGGTAAGATGAAGGCAGTTGTATCTGTTACAATTGATGAGGAGTTTGTAGTTCACGACATTAAAATTATTGAAGGAGATAAGGGACTCTTTATTGCAATGCCTAGTCGTAGAGGCGCTGAGGGTGAATACAAGGATATTGCTCATCCAATTCGTTCAACAACTAGAGAACAGATGCAGAATATGATTCTTGACAAGTACAAGGAAGAGTTCCCAGAATAAAATGTTTTTAGTAGTAGGTCTCGGAAATCCAGGTGACAAATATGAGGGAACACGACATAATGTCGGTTTTGAAGTGATAGATGTGTTGTCCAAAGACTTTGGTATTGCTGTAACTCACAGCGAGCACAAGGGTCTTGTTGGAAAAGGCGTTATTCAGGGGCACAAAGTAATTTTGGTAAAGCCTCAGACGTTTATGAATCTTAGTGGAGAATGTGTCAGAGAATTAGTCGATTATTATGATATTGATCCAATGACGCAGATGGTTGTTATTTCAGATGATGTAACACTTTCTACAGGGAATATTCGTATCCGAAAAAAAGGAAGTGCTGGTGGGCACAATGGTTTAAAAAATATCATTGCACATACTGGTACGACAGAGTTTACACGAATTAGAGTTGGTGTAGGCGAGGTACCACATCAGGGCGATATGATAAATCATGTTTTGGGAAGATACGATGCTAAGGATCGTGAGCGAGTTGATTATTCATTTTCAAAAGCTAAGGGAGCAGTTCTTGACTTTTTAGATGATGATATTGATGGCGCCATGAATAAATACAACGTCAAAGAAAAGTTTGATTAGTTACGAGACAATCAACCAATGCCTGCATTATATTTGCAGGCATTGTTTTATTTTTGCTAAAAATATATAATGAAAATTAACTGGTGATTGGTTAGTAGGAAGAAAGCATTCAAATGGAAGAAAATATTATTAAAGTGCAAATGCTCGGTGACTTTTCACTTGAATTTGCTGGAGAAAAATTTGCTATTGAACGTAATAGCGCTACAAAGGTAAATCAGTTATTTCAAATTTTATTATACGAAAAGAAAGGTATCCCAAGAGTAGACCTATGGGATGCTTTGTTTGACAACGAGTATATCTCGAATCCATCAAATAGTTTGCGAGCCTTAGTCTTTAGACTTAGAAAGGCTCTTATAAAAGCAGGTCTGCCAGATGATGAATTTGTACACATAAGTCGTGGTGTCTATTCGTTTAGTTCGAGATTTGAGATTGAATGCGATGCAATCAATTTTGAGGAAGGTGTTGAGAACCTATCAAAAATCAGTGAGATAAATGCACGAATAGAGAAGCTTTTTGGACTCTACGAAATGTATCAGGGGGCATTCTTGCCTATGATTACATCAAGTACCTGGTGCACGACTATAAATGTACGTTTGAGGAAGAAATATTTAGCATGCGTAAGAGAGTTATGTAAGCTTTTATTTGATAAACACGAAATTGAAAAAGTACTAGAGGTTTCTTCAAGAGCGATTGAGCTATATCCATATGAGGGCCTCCAGACATACAAGATGCAGGCTTTAATTAAGCTTGGTAAACACAACGAAGCTATGCGTCTATACGAGGAGACAGAGCGAGTTTTATATAATGAGCTGGGTGTCTCTGTTCCAAAAGAAATGAAAAGCATGCTGGATGAATTAGGTAATAACTTCACCTATTCATCAGATGTAATGGAAAATGTTCAGAAAAACCTTGAGACTATAAAGAAGGATGAGGAAGGTGCATTTTATTGTTCGTTCCCATCCTTTACAGAAAATTATAGATATGTAAGACGTGTAATTAGACGAGGTGGTCAGTCAGCCTGGTTGATGCTTTGTACAATTACAGATGGTAAAGGTGTAGGCCTTGCGGCATCTGAACGTCTGGATGAGCTGTCAAATGAATTATATACGGCAATCAATGAGACAATCCGTGGTGGAGATATGTTTACAAAGTATAGTGATAATCAATATCTGCTATTACTTCTTGAAATCACAAAGGAAGATTGTACCGTTGTACAAGAGCGTATTATGAGCAGCATGGAGAAGGATGGTAGAAAGAAATATTTTAAATTCTCTCTTGCTCCAGTAAATGAGAATGCCATAGGTGGCACGTCTTATGATGAAGATATTTCAGCAATTGTAAGAGGTCTTGAATAATGCCAATATCAGAGAAGTTAACACGAATGCCTTCAGAGGTTGTAATTTGCATAGACAGAATCGAAAAAGGGCGACTGATTTTTGGTAGGGTTTATAATCGCTATTCCAAAAAAGCCAGTCGGTTTACAGATGTCGTATCACTTTTCGAAATACTCGAAAAGCTTATGAATTCGATTTCTTTTCCAGGTCAGACGGTGCGTTATCGTACCTTCAAAAAGACAGCATCTGAAGCGACTGAATTAGAAATTGCAAAGAAAAAAGTATGGAGTCATAAAGAATTATTTAAGCAAAATGGCGAAGAGCGCACGCTTTTTTTGTCAATTACATCTAGGAATAATTCTACATGGCAGGGGGAAGCATATTTTTTAGAGGGTGATTTAAATTATCAGTTCAAAAGTGAAATTGAGTTGATGGATTTTATTTATACGATATAGGAGGGCTACAGTGAAGCGAATAAATTGTTTGCTGGCTGTGATTGCGCTAAGTACGGTTCTTGTTGCGTGTGGCGACAAGGGAATCATAGGCGAGACTATTAATCAGTCATCATCTGTAGAAGCCAAGAATACTAAGGGCAGTAGAGATGCTTCTGTAAAAGTATTGGTTCCTAAGGCATCAGGTAGTGAGGTGTATGGTAACTCTGAGGTATCTATTGATGCCAGTAATTCCAGTGATGGATACGTGATGGTTAGCTATAGCGGTGATTCCAAAAAGGTCAGGATGCTTATCGAGACGCCAGCGGGTAATAAGTATAATTATCTTATGGATTTGGATGGACAGTATGATGTTTATCCTTTATCAGAAGGTAATGGTAATTATAAGATAGGTGTCTATGAGAATTTACATGATGACCAATATACGGCTGCATTTACACAGACGATTTCAGCTAAAATTTCTAATCCGTTGAGTCCATTTTTGTATCCGAATGCTTATGTGAATTTCAATTCAAATTCAAAGGCTGTTGCAAAGGGCAAGGAGCTTGCAGCGGGATGTAATAGTGATATTGAAGTGGTAGAAAATGTTTATCATTTTATTTCAAAAAATATCACCTATGATTACGATAAGGCTGCAACAGTCCAGTCGGGTTATGTGCCAACGGTAGACGAGACACTCGCTACCAAAAAGGGAATTTGCTTTGATTATTCATCCTTGATGGGGGCAATGCTACGTTCTCAGGGTATTCCGACAAGACTTGAAATTGGTTATGCTGGTACAGAGTATCATGCATGGATATCAGTTTACACGAAAGAAACTGGTTGGATAGATGGGGTAATTGAATTTGATGGAAAAGATTGGGCGCTAATGGATCCGACATTAGCATCTTATGCGAACAAGAAAACCATAAAAGAGCATGTTCAATCAAATAATTATTATCAGTTGTATTACAAATATTAATGGAGAGAGGGTCAATGAGCGAACAAAAAATTAAGAAATTTTCCTCAGAAGAGTTATATGCATTTTCAGATGAAATGGGAATGATGATTTCAAGTGGTGTGCCTGTACTTCAGGCAGTTACCATGATGATTGATGAATCTGAGGGTGGAGAAGAAAAAGAACTTTTACAGCAGATGGAAGAGGAAATTGGTGTTACAGGTTCCATTGCAAATGCGGTTAAAAAAGTAGGTGTATTCCCAGATTATTTCACAGATATGGTTCAGATGGGAGAGCAGACAGGTAAATCTGATACAGTTTTTGAGAATCTTGCAAGACATTATCAGAGAGAGATTTCAATCAAGAGTGCAATCCGTTCTGCAGTTACATATCCACTTATGATGGTTGCTATGATGCTTGTAATTATTATCGTGCTTGTAACAGAGATAATGCCTATTTTTGACAAGGTATTCAAGCAGCTCGGTGGAAAGATGGATGGTATTTCGGCAGGCTTTTTGGCAGTAGGTTCTTTTATGAAGAACTATGGAGTTGTTATTCTTGCAGTGCTCTTAGTTGTAGTGGTAGTTTCACTTATCGTAGTTAAAAATAAAAAGGGCAAGTCAAAGCTTGGAATTGCGTATAAATTCAAAACTATTCGTTCAATTTATACAAAAATAGCAACTAGTAGATTTGCATCTGCTATGGCAATGACATTATCAAGTGGTATGGACGTAATGCAGGCACTTGATGTATCAAGTAAGATTGTCGATGCTCCTGATTTTGAGGAAAAGGTAGAAAAATGCAAAGACAGCTTTGCAGAGACTATGGATATTGGAAAAGCGTTTTCCAGTGCAGGAATTTTCGGTGGTCTTTATGGTAGAATGGCAATTCTTGGTGCCAAGACAGGAAATATGGAAAGTGTTTTGGAAAAGGTTGCCCAGACTTATCAGGAACAGGCAGATGAAGAAATCAACGATATGATTGCAGTAGTTGAACCTACACTTGTAATCGTGCTTTCAGTAATTGTAGGATTAATCCTACTTTCAGTAATGTTACCATTGTTAAACATCATGTCAGGAATGATTTAATATGTCAAAAATTCGATTTGGAAATTTAGATGGTATTCACCAGATAAAAAGGAATAACGAAGCAAAATCAATTATTATTTCTGCAGCACTTTTTATTGTGATAATTGTTGCATTTCTCTTAGTAGTATCAAAGCTGTCAAAGGGCTCAGTAGATGAACAGCAGGAGACCTTGTATGCTGCAATTGACAGAGGAATGGTACAGTGCTATGTCACAGAAGGACGATACCCACAGGATTTTGAGTACCTAAAGGATAACTACGGAATAATTTTTGATGAGGATAGATTCAGAGTGGATTACTTTGTATATGCATCAAATATGAAGCCACTTGTAACAGTGATTCAGATGGAGGAATAGGTTTGTATAAAGTAAATACTAAAAAACATTATATAGACAGTATGTTCCTGATGATATTGTTTTTGATTTTTACTTTTTCAGCAGTGAGCGTTCTTTTGACAGCAATCGGCTCTTATAGGAATGTTGTTAATTCTGGTGAAAAGAGCTCGAATGCCAGAGTTTTGTGTGCTTACGTGCGTGAAAAGGTTCGTCAAAATGATACAGCGGGGTTAATTACTCTAGATGATGTAAATGGAACTCCAGTATTAAAGATAGATCAGCAGGATGGCTCAAGTCTTTATATTTATGAATATGAAAATGAATTAAAAGAGATTTGTGTATCAGAAGGTACAGAAATTGAGCTTGAGTATGGTGAGACGATTGCGCCTATCAAAAAATTTGAGATGGATTTGAGAAAAGATAATATGCTGCAGGTCGAAATTGCCGATGATTTTGGCAATGATGAATTCGTAAAAGCATATATAAGATCAGATTATAAGCCATCAGATGAGGAGGCAATGGATGAAGAATAGAAATAATGGATCCAGAATTTTCCTCACAGAGCTCATGTTTTCAATTCTCTTTTTTATCATTGTTGTTGCTGTATGTATTCAATGCTTTGCAAAGGGATATCTTTTAGGTAAGAACTCTGATGTAAAAACACATGCAATTAATGCGGCAACAAATGCAGCCGAGGAATTTATTGCCTCTGATGATAATGAAAGCTTTACCCTGTATTATGATAAACAGTGGAAAGAATCAGAGGATTTAAAGGACGATAGTGAGTATGTTGTCACTGGTATGTCAACAGAGGATGGCAATATGATTTTTATGAATATCACTGTATCTGAAGTGGACTCTGAGGATACAATTTATAGCTTAGAGATTGATAAAGCTTTGCCATATTTGGAGGATTAATTTTGAATAATACTAAGCAAGAAAAAAAATCGATAATGAATATCGGTACATCGCTTATGATTGTTATCCTAATCGGGTTATCGTTTATCGTAATAGCTGCACTTGCTATTTCTTCTGCAAAGAATAATTATGATTTGACAGAGAAATATGATATGCACACGAAAGCTTATTATGATGCTTCCAACGAAGCATACAAAAAGATAGCAAAGGATAATTGGGCAGACAATACCTATCAGATTGAAATAGACGATAAACAGGTATTAAATGTTGAAGTGATTGACCATCAGATAAAAACCTGGCAGGTAACAAATTCTGCAACCTGGGAAATGGATGATTCCTTACCAGTTCATCAGGAGGAAAGTCTTGATGCACCATTGCCGGTTCATCAGTAATGCGATGATACAAATTAAAAAATATATTGGGAAGTTTGTTAGGAGAATAGTATGAATAGTATTGTGGATTATTTAACAGATGCTGTTAAAAAGTACAGAGCGTCTGATATGTTTATTGTTACTGGACGTGAAATTTCATTTCGTGTAAATGATATGATTATGACTCGAAGCGAGCTTGAGGCTTCTTGCACTGAAAAGTCTGAAGCGGATGATGGTATTGTGCTTCCAGCCAGAGCAGAAGAGTTGGTTGAGGAAATTTATAAAATTGCAGGAAGAGATATTTCAGAATATATTCATACAGGTGATGATGATTTTTCTTTTGCAATTAAAAATGTTTCTCGTTTTAGAGTAAATACCTTTAAGCAGAGAGGTTCATTTGCAGCAGTTGTTCGTATTATTACATTTACATTGCCTCATTACAAAGACCTCATGATTCCAGAGACTGTAATCAATCTTGCAAATGAGTCAAAAGGACTTGTGCTTGTTACAGGGCCTGCAGGTAGTGGTAAATCAACAACACTTTCATGTATTGTTGATAAAATTAACAAAAATTATAATAAGCATATTATTACGCTGGAGGATCCGGTTGAGTATCTCCATCGACATGATAAAAGTATTGTTTCTCAGAGAGAGATTCATCTTGATACAGAAAATTATGTCACAGCACTTCGAGCTTCACTTCGTCAAAGTCCTGATGTAATTTTGTTAGGTGAGATGAGAGATGCTGAAACAATTTCAGTTGCGATGACGGCTGCAGAGACAGGTCATTTGATTTTGTCTACACTTCATACAATTGGTGCAGCAAATACTATCGATAGAATTATCGATGTATTTCCATCAGAACAGCAGCATCAGATAGCGCTTCAGCTTTCGATGGTAATAAAGGCTGTTATCTCGCAACAGCTTGTTCCGGCGGTTGATGGTACATTAGTTCCAGCTTTTGAAGTAATGACTGCAACACCGGCAATTCGCAACATGATTAGAGAGAATAAAGTGCCTCAGATTGAGGGTGTAATCTATTCCAGTGACACAGAAGCTATGGTTTCTATGGATGCAAGCTTGTATAAATTGGTACAACAAGGTACAATAACAAAGCAAACAGCTATGGAATACGCTGTTAATAGCGAAATGTTAGGAAGAAGATTAGGAGTTTAGAGAAGTGAATAATTTCAAACCGATGCTTTTTACCTGTATGAAGAACTACAGTAAGGAGCAATTTCTAAAGGATTTAGTATCAGGTGTTATAGTGGCAATCATCGCATTGCCACTTTCTATTGCCCTCGCGTTGGCATCCGGAGTTGGACCAAACGAAGGTATCTACACAGCTATTGTAGCAGGTTTTCTTATTTCATTTTTAGGAGGAAGTATAGTTCAGATTGCTGGACCAACTGCAGCCTTTGCTACTATCGTAGCAGGGATTGTTGCAACAGATGGCATGGATGGACTTGCAGTTGCCACTATTATGGCAGGTGTAATCTTACTTATCCTTGGCTTATGTCGAGCAGGTGTACTTATCAAGTATATTCCCTATACAATTACCACAGGATTTACAGCAGGAATCGCTGTAACAATTCTTTTGGGACAATTTAAAGATTTCTTTGGCATAACATATATGCATGAGGAAAAACCAATTGATACAGTGGATAAAATAAAAGCATTTATTGCAAATATTGATACAATTAACTGGTGGGCTGTTCTTGTTGGTGTGATTTGTCTTGCAATTCTCATCGTTTGGCCAAAAATCAGTGCGAAAATTCCAGGCTCAATTATTGCAGTATTTGTAAGTATTGGTATCGTAAAAGGTTTTCATCTTCACGTAAATACAATAGGTGATTTGTATGAAATAAGTTCAGCATTACCACCTTTACATATTCCTCATTTTTCACTTGATATAATGAAATCAGAGGCATCAAATGCATTTACAATTGCTATTTTAGCGGCTATCGAATCCTTGCTTTCTGCTGTAGTAGCAGACGGAATGGTAAATAGTAAGCATAGATCAAATCAGGAGCTTGTGGCTCAGGGTGTTGGTAATATTGGTTCAGCACTCTTTGGCGGTATTCCTGCAACTGGTGCAATTGCCCGTACTGCAGCAAATATCAAAAATGGTGGCCGTACACCAATCGCAGGTATTGTTCATGCAGTTGTTTTGTTAGCAATTCTTGTTATTTTAATGCCATATGCTGGCCTTATCCCAATGCCATGTATCGCAGCTATTCTCTTTCAAGTAGCCTACAATATGTGTCAGTGGAGACCATTTGTGCGCTTAGTGAAAAATGCACCGAAGTCAGACATAATTGTTCTTGTACTTTCATTTGTTCTTACAGTTGTATTCGATCTTGTAATGGCAATTGAGTGGGGTATGATTGTTGCTTGTATTCTTTTCATCAAGCGTATGAGTGAAGAAACTCATATTCAGGGTTGGACATATCAAAAGGATGATGAAGAGTTCGTTGATGACTTACGCCCTGTTGCCAAAGAAATCAGAGTATTTGAAATTACAGGTCCACTTTTCTTCGGTGTATCAGATATGTTAGCAGATGACATCAATGTAAAGAGCTTTACAAAGGTACTTGTAATCCGTATGCGTGCTGTTCCAGCTATTGATGCGACAGCCCTTAAGAGCCTTGAAGAGCTGGTAGCTCGTGCCAAGAAAAAAGAAATTACAGTTGTTTTCTCTCACGTAAATGAGCAACCATTAAAGATGATGGAAAAGGCAAGCTTTATTGAACTTGTTGGTCAGGAAAATTTCCAGCCAAATATTGATGCAGCATTGGATAGGGCAGAGACATTAATTAAGTAGTCAGAATAAACTATGACGCAAGTGGCTCAGATGACAAACATCATATTTGCATAATTGAAGAGTTGTAGATTAAATCAAGAACGCCTAGGCGTTCTTGATTGCTATATGCTACTCACGCATCTATGCAAAGACTTATAGATGATAAGAGTTTTTCAGGAGAGTTCGCAGATAGCGTCCGGTGTTCACACGATGTGTATTACAAAAGATGAAAGTGGATGAGAGAGTCGAATATTATATGGTACCAAGAATCCTAAAGATAGAATCATTGGATATGATGGAAAGAATATATATCTATTTAGAGAAGGAAAGATACTTGCCGCTGTTGAAGGAAATAACTTTAAGGAAATAGGATCAGTACAATATGACAAGGAATGTGATTATGAGTTTTCATGGAATGGAAGTAAACTTATTCTATTTTTGCCTGAGAGTAATGAGGTAGTGGAGACATGGGATGTATCTTCGCTTGATAGTAATAATTGATGATTTGTTTGATGCTCAAGTTGAAAAGCGAAAGAATAAATTGAAAAGTGAATCTACAGCTATGACATGTTACATGAGTGGTCGAAGTAGAGTTGCCACCTTCAACACCATTAGAAGTTAGTATAACAGGTCCACAACCTGATTGGGGGACTCAAATAATGTTTTGTGTTTCGATAAGCAAGGGAAGGAGTTATGGAAAATAAATGATATTTTGAATATAACAAGACCGACTGGAAATGTTGATATAATTAAAGAAAGTGATAATATTTTGGCGGTTCATTCGGTATTAGGTATGGTTTTTAAAATTGATATTGAAAAAAAAGTGTTGATAGAAAAGATATATTTGCGATAGTACAATCATGAATGCAAGATTAGTATCAGCGGTATTCCAAGACCTTAAAAGTCATGAAATACCGCTGATTTTCTGTCCATCTTTATAAATCAGCCAGTTGCATCAAAAGGAAAAGATAAATACTGCAATAGATGATATTTCAGATATAATAGAGTTTAATAAGCCCAGTGCCCAGAATATTGTTCTTGAATGCTTTGATATTACAAACAAAATCGATATTATAAAACAAAATATCTATGATATCGAATCGACTTTTTCTACAAAGGTAGAGACAGAGATAGTACCTATGATAGAGGAACTTT
>JAZLJM010000040.1:0-25839 GCA_045617805.1 Pseudobutyrivibrio sp. | reverse complement strand
CTACTTTGTTAATTGCCTCATCTAAATCTGTAGTTAAATTAGTTGTACTAAAAAACTCATCATCTGGCAATAGCATTTTGAAATAGTTTTGAAAGCTTCTAATTTTATTACAAAAAGGTATAATGATTTAAGAAAAGAAATTATAGCATGTAGTTAAAAATTTTTAACTACTATCAATAAAGGAGCAATCCATGAAAAGCAAATATTTCAACTTACAAGAAGAAAAACATAATATCAAAAGCAAGTTATATACACAGGATGATGGCGCGACTGATAATATTGTAATTTTTTGTCATGGATTTGCAGGACACAAAGACAGTAAAGCTGCGGAACGTCTTGCAAATAAGCTTGTTTCAAAAAACAAGAATTTTGCACTACTTGCCTTTGATTTTCCTTGTCATGGTGATGATGTTAAGAAAAAATTAAGTCTTAGTGATTGTATCACTTATTTTTCAATTGTAATTGATAAAGCAAAAACAACACTTGGTGCAGCTTCACTTTTTGTGAACGCGACAAGCTTTGGCGCTTTTTTAGTGCTTAAATACATCTCAGAAAATGAAAATCCATTTAAAAAAATCGTTTTAAGAAGTCCTGCAGTTGATATGTATAAGGTCATGAGCAGTACACTAATAACTGATGAAATTAGTGAAAAGCTAAAAAAGGGAAGAGCCGTCGCAGTAGGTTTTGACAGAAAAGTAAATATTGACCAGCAATTTCTAGACGATCTTCAAAATACTAATCTACTTGAACGAGATTTTATGGATTTTGCCGATAATATGCTGATTATTCATGGGACGGCTGATGAACTTGCACCTTTTTCAGATGCTAAATTTTTATCTGAGGAAAATGTAATCGATTTTATTCCTGTAGAGGGTGCTGATCATAGGTATAAGGATTTAAAAAAATTGGAATATGCCAATGCAATGGCGGTAGAATTTTATGGACTATAAAATAAAGGGTATGCTAAAAACTATTAGCATACCCTTTTGTTTCTTAAATTGTACCACGATTTTCCTTATCGCGATATTTTTCCATATTTGCAAATAGAACTATCAAAGAACATGTAACATTAATTATACTTCTCATCAAAAGTTCCAATCTACCAATTCCAAATTCAGCAAGTGTAACTGTAACAGTAAAAGCTGGGATAAATTGAATTACAGAAAATCCTACTAATATACCGGACATCACAAATGATTTCTTTTTACCCAAATCTTTAGCAAAATACAGTGTAAAACAACAAGCAAATTCTATCATATACATCATTAAAGAAATACTGCTAACAAGCTCACCCTGTAAAGCACCAGTAAGATTTGTATTTAAAATAATGCATTGCGATGAAACTAAATATGTAATTCCAAATAATAATAGAAAAATCTTATAAAAATTAGCAGACTTTTTTTGGTATCCACTTATACAATAAAAAGCTACTGATATAAGAGCCAAAAAACTTATTGCAGCACCGATCTTAATTACAAAGCTAATTCCTGCATTTGTAATAATATAAAAATTAGAACCAATACCAAATAAGATAAGTAATAAAAGAATTATTGAACCAATTCGTTTACCAGGATTATATATTTCCATTTGCTATCCTCCTCATATATTTTTTTTAAATTATATCATTCATTTTATTAAATATTGTTTTTACATCAAAGATTCACAAATATTTTATTATCACATAAAATTCACAGCATTATAACAAATCTATTTCCCAAATTTTGTAACATTATAATATGAATTATTTTTTAGGGGGATATACAAATGGGTAGAAAAATACTAGCAAAAAAAGGTATCTCAATTTTAGCAATAATAATTTGTTCAATTTTTATATTGCTACTTTTTCCAAAACCATTAGCTGCTGCTGAATTAAAAGCTGGTCCAAATGAATGGGGAGCTTTGCATGTTGAGGGGACAAATATAGTAGATGAACAAGGCGACATTGTCAGACTTAAGGGTATAAGTTTGCATGGCATAAATTACTTTCCTCAATATATAAATCAAAAACTGTTTAATGAATTCTCAGACGATTGGGGCGCAAACCTTGTGCGTGTGCCACTTTATGTTGAAGGGGATTACGGCTACACTGAAAAAGGTGCAGAAAAAGAAAAATATATTGAACTAGTAAAAAACAGTATTGAATATGCAAAAAACGCTAATTTATATGTAATTGTAGATTGGCATTGCTTAGATTGCCAGGATGAAGAAGATTTCACAGATGAAGCAATCGCTTTTTTTGAGGAAATAACATCTGAATATGCAGATTATAATAATATTATTTATGAAATTTACAATGAGCCTGCACCATCAAGACGCTGGTCAGACATCAAACAATACGCAGAGAAGGTAATTCCTGTAATCAGAAAAAATGACCCAAATTCAATAATTGTAGTAGGTACACCAGACTATTCAGATAGACCAGATCAGGTTATTGGAGATAGAATTGAAGGCTATGATAATATCATGTATACTTTCCATTTCTATGCTAGTTCACATGAAGACTTTTTTAGAGGAATTATTGAAAATTGCTTAAATTCAAATCTTCCAATTTTTATTACTGAATGTGGTATTACCGAAAGAGATGGTAGTTCATCAATTGATTATCAAAAAACAAAAGACTGGTTCTATTTTATTGATAAATATAATTTAAGCTGTGCATTATGGAATTTTTCAAATAAAGACGAGCTGTCTGCCATGATTAGATATGGCTGTAATAAGGACAATTCATTTTCTGATATTGACCTTACAAATAACGGACAATGGGTAAAATCATATATTTCAACTGGAAAATGTCTTGACTTATCACTAGCAGACGAAAATAAAAATATTTTTACAAATTTATATTTACAATTTCATTATTTTGTTGATACAAATCAAATATACTTTCATCGTTATGTAAACATTTTATTTATAGCAATAGGTTGCTTTTGCTTTTTTGCACTCATTAATGTTATTTATAATAAAAAATCAAAATTGACACGAACCTATAATGACTTAGTCAAGCTTGGTAATCGAAAAGCACCAACCTATAACAAATATGATGCTAAAGATAATATTAAAATAAAAACAGGAAAAGTTTTTATTTTACTTGATATCATTTTTACACTTTCATATCTAATTTGGCGTGGAATGTATTCAATTCCTTTTGAATATGGCATCATTGCTATAATATGCAATGTCCTACTATTAATCGTTGAAGCAGTAGGATTTTTTGAAAGATTGGTTTTAAATATCGGTCTCGCATCATTTAGAGAATATGAAACACCACAAATTGATAATGATGAATTCCCAGATGTTGACATTTTTATTGCAACCTACAACGAACCTGTGGAACTTCTTCGAAAAACAATAAATGGATGCACTCATATGGCATATCCTGATAAATCAAAGGTGCATATTTATATTTGTGATGATAATCGTCGTCCAGCAATGAAAGCACTTGCACAGGAAATGGGCGTAGGCTATTTTGATCGACCAGATAATAAAGGTGCAAAAGCTGGAAATCTTAATAACGCTTTAGCACAAACCTCTTCACCTTATATCGTAACCTTTGACGCAGATATGATTCCACGTCATGAATTTTTATTAAAGACAATTCCTTTCTTTGTAGATGCAAAGCTTAGAAATGACACTTTGCCACCAGAAAAGCAGATTAAGCTTGGCTTACTACAGACACCACAGAGCTTCTATACACCTGATCTTTTTCAGTATTCACTCTACGAAGAAAAGAATCTTACAAATGAGCAGGATTTCTTCTATCGTACAATCGAGGTTGCACGTACAGCTTCAAATAGTGTAATTTACGGCGGTTCAAATACGATTATTGCACGAGAAGCTCTTGACGCAATTGGTGGATTTTATACAGAATCTATTACAGAAGATTTTGCAACTGGACTACTAATAGAAACAAATGGGTTCGTTTCTATTGCAACTGGTGAACCGCTTGCCAGTGGTGAAGCGCCTATTGATCCAGAATCGCATATAAAACAACGTATCCGTTGGGGTCGAGGAGTTTTAGCATCAGCAAAGCAAATACATCTTCTCAAGATAAAAGGTTTATCATTCCATCAGCGTACAAATTATCTTGCATCTGTTTTATACTGGCTTTTATCATTTAAAAATTATGTTTATATATTATCACCGCTTGTTTTTGCAATCTTGGGTATATTTGTTTTTAAATGTTCCTTACTTGAATTAATTCTCTTCTGGTTACCATCCTTCTTAGCATTCAATATCGCTATGAAAAATGTCAGTCGAGGAAAGTCTTCAACAAAATGGAGCCGAATTTATGACATGGTAATGACACCATTCCTCTTTTTCCCAATGTTTAAAGAAACAATAGGAAAAAGCTTAAAGGAATTCCAAGTAACAGATAAAAGCAAAAAAGCAAAACGTACTACAAAAAACTATACTAAACCATTTACAATATTACTTATTTTATCAATAATAGGTCTTATTCATTGTATTTATTTGTTTATTGCGAACCATAATATTTCACTTATTATTATAATTTACTGGATAATTTTAAATATTTTAAATCTTATTATGGCAAGATTTGTTGTAATGGGACGTGATTTTGATGAAGAATCTGTCATTGTTACAAATTCAACTGAATTTGTTTCAGCAACAAGTGAAAATGCTACCTACGATGGTATTGCAACTCAATTAACAGAGCATAGCGTTAGTATTTTCTTTGATGAACCAGGAGAACTTCAAATTGGTGATAGACTAGATATTGAAATATCAAACAGCTTTACTGAGGTAAAGGTTAATGGCTTAATCATTAACATTACATCTAAAGCAAATTCTAGAGTATTTACATTTGAAATCATGGATTTCTATGGTGCTGAAAAAGAATACTGGCAAATTATTTATGACCGTATACCATCAACACCTCAATCTCTACGACATGATGGTAGTCTAATAAAAAATATTATAAAAAATGCTGTTAACCGTATGGCAGATTAAGTAAAAAATATGACCTCGTTATGTATGGGATACCTCAAAATCTAATTTTGTGGCCCTCTCAATATACATAACGAAGTCATTTTATATGTCACCTTTTTTTATCACATCACCAAAACGAGCCTGCAGCAAAGCAAGAGCTTCATCTGCTTTTTGTGATTTTTGAGTTGCCTGTGTCTGTTCTAAATATGAAAAAATATCTAATTGTTGAGGTTCAGATTGATCAACGAGATTCGTTGTGCGTATACCTAAAAGCCTAATCGGTTGCCCCGTCCATAATGCTTTAAATAATTCACAAGCAGTAGAATGAATTACAGTGCTATCATTTGTTGGAACAGGAATCGGCTTTTGATGAGATGCAGTTGAAAAATCACTAAATTTTATTTCTATACAAATGCTTTGCGCTAAAAATTCATTTGATTTTAATCGCAAGGAAACCTTTTTCGCTATATTGGAAAAAACTTTACTAGCCTCTGCAAAACTTGTTATGTCAGAAGGAACTGTTGTAGAAGCTCCTATGCTCTTCGCTTTTTCGCGATGCGGCTTTACAACAGAATTATCAATACCATTTGCATTGTTCCAAAGAAGCGTTCCTATACTTTTCAAAAGAGATGTTATTAATTCCGGATCTGATTTTGCTAAATCACCAATCGTCATAATGCCATATGACATAAGCTTTGCGGCAGATGCTTTTCCGCACATAAACAAATCTGAAATGGGAAGCGGCCACATCTTTTCTTCTATCTCATCACTATAAAGCGTATGAATGCGGTCAGGTTTAGTGAAATCTGATGCCATTTTGGCTAAAACCTTTACATCGGAAATACCTATATTTACGGTGAATCCAAATTCATTTTTGATATGCTCTTTTATCATGGTCGCACACTCATTAGGCGAAGAATATTTATCAGCAATAAGCGCATAATTGATATAACATTCATCAATACTTGCTTGTTCAACTTCTGGACAAATACTTCTGATGTAGTCCATCATCTGCTCACTTTTCATACGATAGTATTCCATATCAGGACTTACGACCACAAGATCAGGGCATTTTTTTAAAGCCTGCGCAACAGGCTCTGCAGTTTCTATATGATATTTTTTCGCAGGAATTGATTTAGCGGTAACAATACCATGACGTGTTTTTTGATCTCCACCAATAATTGATGGAATATTTCGAATATCTATTGAAGAGCCTTCTTCTAAAAGCTTTACAGCAGACCAGCTAAGAAAGGCCGAATTAACATCAATATGAAAAAAGCTTGCTTGCATCATACAGTCATATCAATATGGGTTCCCATGGTTGCAGGGTTTACAAGACTTTCCAACGAACCAGATGGCATACTAGCAATAGACTCAGCAAGTAAAGCCCCTTGTGTTTGGGCTAAATCCATAGATTTTGAAAGCATGGCAACGCCAAGGTCATTCATAATATTTGATTGAGCCAATCCTGGCGAAAGCTTTGCTATATCCATACGACATCTCCTCTATAGAATACTACCCTACATTTAAAATTATTATACCACAAAAACAGAAAATATGTTCACACATCTTCAAAAAAAGTGAATAATATTTTATAATTGTTTTCAGTAAAATAGACTTATAAAAATTTAAAATAAAGGAGCATCAAAATGGAACAAAGCGAAATCAAAAGAAATGAATTATTGGCACAGACTGTAATAAACGGCTTAAAATCCAGAAATATGACTGGCTACTTTGCAAAAAATAAAGAGGAAGCGCTCAAGCTTGCCCTTGATATTATTCCGGAAGGAAGTCTCATTACTATGGGCGGCTCTATGTCTGTAAAGGAAATCGGCTTGAAAGATGCATTGATAAATGGGAACTACAACTTCTGTGATAGAGATGCTATGACTGATAAGGCTGAAGCTGAACTTTGTGCATATAAAGCTGACTTTTTCCTTGGAAGCGCAAACGCGGTTACTAATGACGGTGTAATCGTAAATATCGATGGAAACTCAAATCGTGTTTCAGCCTATGCATATGGACCTAAAAAAGTTCTTCTAATTGTAGGTATGAACAAAATTGCAGGAAATGATATTGATTCTGCATTAAAAAGAGCTCGTAACGAAGCTGCAACAAAAAATGCTCAGCGTTTTGGTTTGAGTACACCATGTGCAAAGACAGGTGCCTGCATGAACTGTAAGCAGCCTGACACAATTTGCTGTAATTTCTTAGTAACTCGCTATGAGCGTCATAAAGACCGTGTACATGTTATTCTTGTAAACGATACATTAGGTTTATAATCAAGTTTATCTAAAGACTAAGGGTAATTATCAGGAGTAAAGTGTGAAAATTCGAACAAAAAAAGCATCTATCAAAGATGCATTATCAAACCCAAAATCGCATAATAATCCAGTGCATCAATCTGCATTCTGGCGCCATTTTATGTGTATACTTTCAAAATTTGATTTAAAAGCAGTCAACTTTTCTTACTCAGTTGATATACCTGAAGCAGCCTTAGAAAAACCCTGTCTTTTTCTGATGAATCATTCCAGCTTTATTGACTTGGAAATTGTATCTACACTACTTAGAAAACATGAATACCATATTATTTGTACAAATGATGGGTTTGTCGGTAAAGAATGGCTTATGTCAAAAATTGGTTGTATTCCAACGAAAAAATTTATCCCGGACATCCAGCTTATCAAAGATATGACTTATACCGTAAAGAACTTAAACAGCTCAGTTGTGATGTTTCCAGAAGCAAGTTATTCATTTGACGGATCAACCACACCTCTTCCAGAAAGCCTCGGAAAATGCATAAAATATTTGAACATTCCAGTAGTTATGATAAAAACTACTGGCGCATTTTTACGTGACCCACTGTACAATTGCCTTCAAAAAAGACGTGTTCCTGTTAACGCTCATATGTATCAACTTTTTTCAACAAATGATATCCAGACAAAGTCTGTTGAAGAACTGAATTGTGAATTAAAACTGGCTTTCTCATATGATCATTTTAGAAATCAATTTGATTCTGGTACACTTATTTCCGAAAAATTCCGTGCCGACGGTCTAGAACGAGTTCTTTACAAATGTCCCGCCTGCAAAAAGGAAGGTTCTATGAAAGGTCAAGGTATTACCATAAAATGTAATGCCTGCAAAAAAGAATATACCTTACTTGAAATCGGAAAACTTAAAGCGCAAAAAGGTGGCACCGAATATGAATATATTACTGACTGGTACAACTGGGAAAGAAACGAAATTAAAAAAGAATTATTATGTGAAACCTATAGCTTTAATGAAGAAGTTACAATTCGTGTGTTAACTAACTTTAAAGCCATATATGAAATTGGCACAGGCAGACTTATACACGATATTAATGGTTTTCACTTAATTAGTGATAATGGAGAAATTGATTTTTCACTAAAACCTAAAGCAACCTATAGTGTTTACGCAGACTTTTTCTGGTACGAACTAGGCGATATGATTTCAATCGGTGACAATACTATACAATACTACTGTTTCCCTACAAATCAATCTGTACCTGTTGCAAAGGTCCGCCTTGCTACAGAAGAATTATATAAAATAAATGCTTGATAGAAACCTATCAAGCATTATTTTTTATCTTTTCTTCAAGTTCACTTAAATATATATATCGCTCCATTTTTTCTTCTAAAAGAGCTTCAGTAGCTGCCTTTTCATTTGATAATTCTGTCAGCTTTACAAAATCAGATGAGATACTTGGATTCGAGAGTTCTTTGTCAATTTGAACAATCTTCTCCTCAAGTGCCGCTATATCATCTTCAATTGTTTCATATTCACGCTGTTCCTGATATGTAAATTTCAATTTTTTATTCTGCGCTTTTTGCAGCTTATAATTCTCTGCACCATCAGCAGATTTGACTGTAGTATTTCCTATATCAATAGATGGATGAGACTTAAAATACTCCGTATAACTTCCATTGTATAATTCAATTTTTCCACCTACTTCAAAAGTCAGCATTCGCCTAGCCACTCTATCTAGAAAATATCTATCATGAGAAACTGTAATCAAAATCCCTTCAAAAGAATCCAGATAGTTTTCAAGAACACATAATGTTGAAATATCCAAATCATTTGTAGGCTCATCTAAAATGAGAACATTGGGAGCACCCATCAAAACCTTTGCGAGATAAAGTCTACGTTTTTCGCCACCGGATAGCTTCTCAATCCTCTGATATTGCAACGCACCTACAAAAAGAAAATTCTCTAGCATCTGCGCGGCTGAAATATATCCACCGTCCGGCGTCTTTATGTATTCGGCTGTATCTTTAATATAATCAATTACTTTTTGCTGCGGATTCATTCCAACAGCTTCTTGTGCATAATATCCGATATTTACTGTCTCGCCGATTTCAATAGAACCACAATCAGGCTCTAGCAGCCCCATTATCATTCGAATCAGTGTCGTCTTTCCACAACCATTTTTTCCAAGAATTCCTATTCTGTCATTACGTAAAAAATTGAAAGAAAAATCCTTAATTAAAGCTTTGTCGCCAAATGACTTTGATACATTGTCAATCTCAATAGTTTTATTTCCCAGCCTGGTAGAAATTGCACTAATTGCTACTTCGCCATCGAATTGAACCTTTTGCTCATTTTTTAAAGTTTCATACCTTTCAATTCGAGCCTTTTGCTTCGTAGAACGAGCCTGGGCACCTCGTCTAATCCATTCGATTTCTTTTCTAAGGATGTTTGCATGCTTAGCCTGTGTTGCTAATGCCATCTCTTCTCTCTGCGTCTTTAACTCAAGAAAACCCTCATAATTTGTTTTATAAGAATAAAGCTTACTCTTATCTAACTCAACAATTCTATTACAAACCAAATCCAAAAAGTATCTGTCGTGAGTTATCATTATAAGAGCACCCTTGTAAGCTCTAAGCCAATCCTCTAACCACTCTGTCATTTCATTATCAAGATGGTTCGTTGGCTCATCTAAAATCAAAATTTCATTCTTAGATAGTAATGCCCCTGCAAGAGCCACACGCTTTTTCTGACCACCAGAAAGCTTATCTACTTTTACGGATATATCATCAAATCCAAGCTTATTTAGCATTGTCTTGGCATCGCCTTCAATAGAATGATTCTCATGCGAATCAAGATTCGCACCAACAACATATTCATAAATTGAAATCCCCTCTTTAAACTCAGGATTCTGCGGTAAATAATTAATAACAACATTGTTTCCTTTAATATATTCGCCAGAGTCAGCCTCCTCTACCCCTGCAATAATGCGAAGTAATGTGCTTTTTCCTGTACCATTTATACCGATAACACCGACTTTCTCACCTTCTTCAAGACTAAAATCAATTTCGTCAAAAAGTTTTCTATCGGTATACTCCTTTGAAAGATTCTTAATTGTCAGTAAATTCATTACATTTCTCTCATTTCTATAGTTTTACTTCTTCCACAATATATGCAACATATTATATCTTGACTAACATATTGAAACAATCCTTTTTCTTTCAACAATTTTGATGCCAGAAGAAACTTTTTCTTGCCAAACAATATGAATCTTGATAAAAATTCGATATAATAGTAAGAAATTTTGATTAAAAGGAGTACAAATTATGAGTATTGGATTAATTATTGGTATTGCTATTGTTGCAATTATTGTAATTTGGCTTATTGCTTCATACAACGGTCTTGTTCAGTTGAAGAATAAGTGCGAAGAAGCATTTTCAACAATGGATGTTTACCTCAAGAAAAGATTTGATTTGATTCCAAATCTTGTTAACACTGTAAAGGGCTATGCTAAGCATGAAGCTGAAACTCTTGAAAAGGTTATTGCAGCTAGAAATTCTGGTGCATCTATCGCACAGAAAATCGAAGACGAAAACCAAATTACTGGCGCACTTCGTCAGATTTTTGCATTAAGTGAAAATTATCCAGAGCTTAAAGCAAACGAGAACTTTATCAATCTTCAGAATCAGCTTCAGGCGATTGAAAATGACATTGCAAATGCTAGAAAATACTATAATGGTTCCGTTCGTGAGCTTAACAACAAGGTTATGATGTTCCCATCAAACATTGTTGCAGGAATGTTCCATTTTGAAAAAATGCCAATGTTTGAAGTTTCAAATGAGGCAGAACGTGAAAATGTAAAAGTGGAGTTTTAAAATGATAAAGAATATTTTTAAGAAAATAGTTCTTCCTATCACCGCACTTTCCATAATACTTGCTTTCTCTCAGAAAATTGACACTAATGCTGCATCTAATTTTTACATTACAGATTACTATATCAATGGTGTTTTGCATGAAGATAATACTGTAACAGTAGATGAATACATTGATGTGCATTTTACTGCACCAAGCCATGGTATTTACCGCAATTTAAATGGCAATTTTCATTCTGTGAGAGATATTGAGGATGCTGATGGAAATGTAGAATCAGAAGATTTCTTTTATGAAATGACCTACAAACATATCGATGTTGAAGCTGATAAGTTTTCTAAAGAAAATAATGAAGGCGATGTTTGTATCAAAATCGGTGACGAAAATAAATTGATTGATGGCGATCATTCTTATCACATTTCCTATACTTGCGTTATGCCTGATAATCGTGATCCAAATAGCGATTTTATTTTCTACTCTGTTCTTGGTAACCAATGGGAAACAAATATCGAAAACTTTTCTTTTGATTTCGATTTAGATAAGCCACTATCAGAGGACGAGATTGCAAATCTAACCATCTACAGCGGTGAAACAGGACTTCAATCAAATTCATTAAATGTAGATTACGGTGTTGATGAAACAGGAATCTCCGGCACAGCTTGCGATATTCCTGCCTACAACGCTATCACAATTTATGGCGATTTGCATAAAGGCTATTTTGTTGGTGCAAAAACATCTGGAAACAAATACATCACATGGTTCCTATTTTTTGTTCAAATAGGACTTTCTATTCTTGTTATTGTACTTTCATTAACAAAAAAGCAAAAACCTCTTGTTAAAACTATAGAGTTCCATCCTCCAAAAGGATTAACCTCTGCAGATGTTGGAACCATAATAGACGAATCAGCCGATGATATTGATTTAGTATCCCTCATCCCTTGGCTTGCCAACGAGGGTTATATAACTATCAAAGAAATTAGCAAAAAAGAAATTTATCTTACTAAAGTAAAAGAATTACCAGCTGATTCGCCAAAATATTTACACACATTTTTATCAGGTGTTTTTACCTGCGACAGAAAAACAGTCTCTTCTAAAGATTTAGGCGAAGCATTTTATGTCGCATACAAAAAAGCTGCTACCGAATTAAAGGATTCATATACTGGAAGTAGAACTCTTTCAGAAGGTGCTGGCACAGCATATTTCATGGTCGTATTAATTGCTTTAGCAATGGGGCTTCAAATCACCTTTGCTGATCGTATTTCCTTTTCACATGGCTATACAGGATTAGCCTTTACAGCCATTTTTGCTTTTCTTCTCGGATTTTTTAAGATATCAAAAGCGAAAAAGAATATTTTTTCTAAAGCTGGGAAAAAAATACTTTCAGTAATTAGGGATATTGCATTGATTCTTCTTCTATTCCTGGATCTTTGTGTTGTTTTTTCTGAGTATACTGCAAATAGCTCATACTTGAATTCTATATTCTTTATTGGATATGCTTGCTGCACAGTTGGAATCATGTTCTCTTCAAAGCTTGTGCGTGAAACTGATTTCAAAGTTGACATGCTTGGACATCTTTTAGGTTTGCGAGAATTCATTGAAACAGCAGAGATTGAGCAATTAAAAATGCTTTCAGAAGAAAATCCAGAATACTATTATTCAATCATTCCATATGCTATGGTTTTTGGTCTTGAATCAAAATGGTCAAAGAAGTTTGAAACTATCATGGTTCCGCAGCCTTCTTGGTACACCAGCCACGACGCAGGTGTAATGTTTAGCGCCATGTATTTCAACAACTGCATGAAATCTAGTATTGTTGGCCCAGTACAGCGCTCAATTGCAGCCGAAGCCGCAAAAGCAGCAGCTAGCTCAGCTAGTAGTAGCGGCGGATTCTCCGGTGGCGGTGGCGGCGGCGGTGGCGGCGGTTCTTGGTAATCGTTACATACACGCATGAATGTTAATTATAAAAAGCACCTTCCTTTTCAATTAAGGAAAGTGCTTTTTATTATCGTTTCCAATACATATTTTTAAATTCTGTAGGCGTACATCCTTTTATCGTTTTAAACATTCTGATAAAAGATGGTAAACTCGAATATCCACAATTCAAGGCTACATCAGTAACAGAAGTATCAGGAGCAACCAAAAGCTGTTCGGCTTTCTTTATTCGTTTTATATTTACATATTTGTAAAAAGTCTCACCTGTAAATTCTTTAAATAATCTCGTGAAATAGAATTTACTAAAACCACTCATCGCAGAAATTGAATCAAGATTCAAATCTTCGGAACAATGCTCATCAATATATTCACACAAGGAAATGAATTTTTTAATATATTCATCGTGTCCACCCAAAGAACCATCACCTTTTTTATCCCTAACTAAATCTGAAAAGTTCTTCCCAATAAGTGTAAATAATTCAAAAGTTTTACTATAAATATAACTCTCATAATAATCATCTGCTTCTTCATACGCATCACAGATGTCAATTAATATTCTGTAAAGCTTTTCTTGTGTCTTTGTATCTTCATCTGCCCTAATATAAAGATATGGAGACATATCTGCAAGAAGTTTTTCAATTTCTTTAATCATAATAAGATTTGTCGTATTAGGCTGAAAAATAATACGTCTACCAGGACCTGTACGCGGATACTCAATCGCATGAATACATCCCGGGCAACAAATCAATATATCTCCAGGTTGCATATCAATTGTATCTCCTGAAACAATACACTTATATGTATTAATTATTGGCATAATAATTTCTATTTCAGTATGCCAATGAGCTGGGTAATCTTCATCTTTATCATTATCATACAATTTTAAACCTGATTTTGTCTTATAATTTACTGTTTCTCTAGTTCCATTTAATATCTCAATCATCGCTTAAACGCTCCTTTAGCAATAATTATAATTTGCAATTTTTCATCAGTATATAAAAATTGCTCACCGAAATCAATTATTAAGCCATTATTTGTGTCCTTTTGGTGAAATTTCACTAAATTATATGTGATATGTCGTGATTTTTAACTAAATAGCACGGAAATTAGAGCAATTTTTAATAATTAAATAACAATATTTATGATGTTGGCTATACTTTCTCGTAATAAAATATTGCTATAACAACAAATCGGGTTACGGAAAAATAAGCGGAGGGTTTTTAGCTTATTGCTTCGGCCCAAGATTATTCATATTTTAGGAGGAGATTATATGAAAATGAAGAAACTTCTTGCAACTCTTCTTGCTGCTACAATGGTAGCTTCTGCATTCACAGGTTGCGGCGCAAAATCTGGAAGCGGCGATAGCGCTTCTGCTGATGGAAGTAATGGTGACGTTCAAGAAATCACTTGGATGTTCTGGGATGACCTTAATGCAACAGAAGATCTCATCTCAAAAGGTTACGGCGATGTTATCGAGCGTTTCAACGCTGACTACGCTGGAAAGTATCATGTAACACCAGTTACAACAAACCTTGAGGAGTACTATCCAAAGCTTAACGCTTTAGTAGCTTCTGGAGAAACACCTGACGTATTTATCGTAAGCCCAGGTCCTAACCTTACAGATTACGTAGAGCCAGGCGTTGCTGCTCCACTTGATGACTATTTAGCACAAGATGGTTGGAAAGATTCCTTCACATCAGACGCTGTATTCTCACAGCAGACATATGATGGAAAGATTTACGCAATTCCACTTAACACTGCTGCTGCTTGCTGCTTCTACAACACAGAAATGTTTGCAGATGCAGGCGTAGAAGTTCCTACAAACTGGGATGAGATGATGGATGCTTGTGCAAAGCTTAAGGCTGCTGGTTACACACCACTTTCTATTTCTGCTGGTACAGCATGGTGTCTCTCAATGGTAGCTGGTTACCTTTGCGAAAAGAACGGTGTTGATCTTGCTGCTCTTGCTGATGGTAGTGCTTCTTGGGAAGACGGAAAGCTTGAGAAGGCTGCTACAGAGCTCAAGGAATTCTCTCAGTACTTCCAGCCAACAGCCGCTGGTGATACAAACGATGTAGCTACAGCAGGTTTCTACAATGGAGAGGCTGCAATGCTTATCCAGGGTTCATGGGCTATTGGTCAGATTAATGGTGAAAACCCAGACTTCGAAGACAAGTGTGGCGTATTCCAGTTCCCAGGTGTAGATAGAATCATCGCTAAGTCTGATTCACTTGCAATGAGCTCTACAACAAAGTGCCCAGAAGGTGCAATTGAATTCATCAAGTACTTTACATCTGATGAGGCTCAGCAGTACACAGCCGAAGTTGGTGGAAAGATTCCTGTAACAAATGTTAAGTATGATGCAGAAAAGGCTCCAGCACAGCTTGCATACGTTATGGATGTATTCTCTAATGCTAAGGGAACATTCGGTTTCTACAACGAATCAATGCCTACTACAGAAACTGGTTCTCACTTCGATGATGACATGGTTGCTGTATTCTTAGGCGACATGACACCTGCAGATGCTGCAAAGGACATGGAAGAATATTACAACGCTAACTGCCGTTAATATTTCTATTATATAAATTTCAGGGCGTTAACTAACACTTAACGCCCTATTTTTAAGAAGATTATTAGTCAAACAGGAGTAACCAAAATAAATGACCCTTTTATCTCCTGTTATTTTTGGAGGAATCTCTTATGGATAAACTATTACGAAACAAAAAAGCCATCGCAGTATTTATCGCGCCAGCATTTATTTTGTTTACACTTGTTTTATTTATTCCAATTTGTCAGTCAGTATACTATTCTTTCTGCGACTACAAAGGAATCACTGCTCCTGTTTTTACAGGACTTAAAAACTATAAAGACCTTTTAGGTGACAAAGTATTCGCAACAGCAATAAAGAACTCTCTATTTTTCCTTGTTTTCTCTTGCGTAACTCAGCTCATTATGGGTCTTATCCTTGCTGCTTTTCTTACAAATATCGAAAAAGGACGAAATGCTTTTAAGAATATCATTTACTTACCTTGTGTTCTTTCTTCAGCAGCTCTTGGTTTACTTTGGATGTTCATCTTCAGCCCAAAGCTTGGTATCAATCAGCTTTTAGTTAAATTCGGTATCGAAGGCCCTCTTTGGCTGATGGATACAAAAGGATTTATCATTTTACCTATGTGGGTAATCGGCTTTGTAGCTCTTTGGCAATATGTTGGTCAATCAATGATGCTTTATATGGCTCAGATTTCAGGTATTTCAAAATCACTTTACGAAGCAAGTTATATTGATGGATGTACAAAAGTACAGAGTTTTAGATATATCACTCTTCCACTTATTAGACCTATGGTTGCCACAGCTATGTCACTTAATGCCATCGGCTCATTAAAATTCTTCGATCTCATCTTTAACATGACCGAAGGTGGTCCTAACCATAATACAGAGGTTCTCGCTACTCACCTCTATACACAGGGCTTCAAATACTTTAAATATGGCTATGCTAGTGCAATCGGTGTTATTCTTTTAGTTCTTTGTTTACTTGTTACAGGTATTATCAACAAGTTTGTAAAGACTGAAAGCTACGAGATGTAGGAGGTTATTATTATGAAAAAGAAAAAAATAAGCATTGCAAAAATTTTGATATACGTCTTTCTTGTATTAATGGCTGTTTTATATCTCACACCTTTACTTTGGGTATTTAACGTATCATTTAAGACAAACCAGGAAATCTTTTCGGCTCCTTTCTCTTTACCAAAAGATTTCACATTTGAAAACTACGCGTTTTCATGGACAGCAGGAAAGCTTGGTATAGCTACATTAAATTCATTCATGGTCTGCGTAATAACTCTTATCCTGAGCATAATTGTTGGTTCAATGGCAGCATTTGCCATCGGTCGTTTACGCTGGAAATTTTCAAAACTTGCTATGACATATTTCCTAATTGGAATGATGGTTCCTGTACACTGCGTTTTAATTCCATTATTTACCAGATTTGCAAAGATTGGATTAACAAATAGTCTTGCAGGATTAATTTTACCTTATCTGACTTTTGCCCTTCCAATCACAATATTTATTATGACCGGCTTTTTTGAGGGAATGCCTAACGAGTTGATTGAATCAGCTTGTATCGATGGTGCTTCTATTTATGGAATTTTCTTTAAAATATGTCTTCCACTTGGAAAAACAGGACTTTTCGTAACAGGGCTTATGACCTTCGTTGCAAACTGGAATGAATTGCTTCTTGCAATGGTATTTATTTCAGATGATTTAAAGAAAACTCTTCCAGTCTCTCTTTCAAAATTTGTTGGACCATACAACACAAACTACTCACAGATGTTTGCTGCGATTATGATTGCTATTATTCCTACAATTATCGTTTATTGTGCATTTAGTAACCAAATCGTAGATGGTCTTACTGCAGGTGCTGTAAAAGGCTAAAATAACGGCTTCTACCCTAATTATCAAGCCGAAATATAAGGAGTAAAAAATAATGAGTGAACAAAAAAAACCTCTCGTAACACACATTTTCACAGCAGATCCATCTGCTCACGTTTTTAATGGAAAAATGTACATCTATCCATCACACGATATTCCACATGATGGTGAAGATAATGACAATGGTGATGAATACCAAATGCGAGATTATCATGTTCTTTCAATGGATAATCTCGACGCAGAATGTGTAGACCATGGCCTTGCCCTTTCAGAAGATGATGTCCCTTGGGTTAGTGAACAAATGTGGGCACCAGACGTTTTTTATAAAAACAATATCTACCACCTTGTTTTCCCTGCCAGAGACAAGGATGGCAACTTTAGAATAGGTATAGCAAAATCTGATAAGCCGGAAGGCCCATTTACACCTGAAGAAAACTGCATTCCTGGCAGCTTCAGTATTGATCCATGCTCATTTATCGATGATGATGGCAAAGTATATATCTATTTCGGCGGTCTTTGGGGCGGTCAGCTTGAAAAATACCGCACAGGTAAATTTGATCCTAACGGTACAGAACCTGCAAAAGATGAGCATGCTGTTTGGCCTAAGGTAGCTCTTTTCGATGAAAATACATTAACTTTTGCCGAGACACCAAGAGATATTATTATACTTGACGAAAACGGCAATGAACTTTTAGCTGGTGATGAAGACAGAAGATACTTTGAAGATCCTTGGATGTACAAACGCGGTGACAAGTACTATTTCACCTATTCTACAGGAACAACTCATTATATTGTATACGCAACGAGTGATTCTCCATACGGTCCATTTACATATCAAGGACGTATCCTTGAGCCAGTTATCGGTTGGACAACACATCACTCTATCGTAGATTACGAAGGTAAATCATACCTCTTCTATCACGATTGTGAGCTTTCTGGCGGAATCAACCATCGTCGTACAGTAAAATATGTTGAGCTTGAATTTAATAATGACGGAAGTATTAAGACTATTACTCCTTAATTCTATACGTACTTAATAAAAAACAGATGTCAATTTGATATGAACACAAAATAATGTTCTACCAAATATGACATCTGTTTTTTCATTCGCAAATCGGTAACACTCATAAAATACAATAGAATTCCTATTGTATTTTCTAATAGAAATTCTATTGATGTTTTTCCAATTAAGGTAACTACATCAATTACCCCTCTGCTTTAAGCAACATATGCTTTTTCCACCGACCTAAATAAAATCTAACAACACTCATTATTCCAGTAATTGTCCATGTCAATGCATTCGTATACCAGGCAGCCAAATAATCCATATGGAAAACTGCAATCAATAAAATTGCAAATCCAAAACGTCCAATTACCTCAAAAATACCATTGAGCATTGAAAACGTCACATCTCCTACTCCATTCAGCAAGCCTCTCATAACGTATATCACACCCAACATAAAATAGAAACAACTTGTAACTCTAAGTCCTTTTGCTCCAATTTCAATTACTTCTTTTTCTTTTACAAAAACACCTACAATATCATCGCCAAACGCGTACATAACAAATATCATTATGATACTAAATACTGCAACCAATATAAGACCAATTCTTGCTGCAGATGATATTCTTTTTTGATTCTTTGCTCCAAAATTTTGTCCTGCAAAAGTAGATAACGCCAACCCTAATGAATTAAATGGTTGCTGAACTAATTGCTCAATTCGATTTGACGCTGTATATGCAGCAATCGCTAAAGTACCAAAGCCATTAACAACATATTGTAAAGCAACACATGAAACCGCAATAGTTGACATTTGTGCTGCAAGCGGAAGTCCCATTTTGACTTCTTTTATCGAAACCTCTCTGTTAAATTGAAAATCCGACTTTTGTAATCGAAAATACGAATTTGTACGCACTGCAAAACTTATTGAGCCAAGCAATGCAAAAAACTGGGAAATAATTGTCGCAATTGCAACTCCCATAACCGAAAGATTCAACCCAACAACAAAAACAACATCTAATACAATATTAACCACACTTGCAATAACCAAAAATATCAACGGTGTCTTAGAATCACCTAACGCTCGCAATATTGCAGAAACTGCATTATACAAGGACGTTATCACAGCACAGCCGCATACTATCTCCATATATATTATTGAATCTTCAAGAATCTCTTTAGGAGTATTCATAAGCACTAGAACCGGCTTAGCTAAAACAATTGCCAAAATTCCCATTACAATTCCTGAAATTGCAGAAACATAAACCGCCTGTGTAATACAAGTCTTTACTTCATCCTCGCGTTTCGCGCCAAAATGCTGCGAAACAAGGATTCCTATACCTGAAGACAAGCCCACACACAGCGATATAAACAAAAATGTAAGATTTCCAACAGCTCCCACTGCAGCTAAGGCATTTGCACCAACATATCGACCAACAATAATCGAATCCACCATGTTGTAAGCCTGTTGAAAAACATTTCCAGCCAATAATGGTAAAGAAAAACTCACCAAATGACCTGTAATACCGCCTGATGTCATATCCTTAACATAAGTATTACTCATAATTTTTCTCCATCTACTATATTAAATTTTTCAATTCCTCTACGACAGCATCTGCCGCCGCTAATTTATAAGAAAATCTATTTTTTTGTCGAGGCAAATCAATATGAAATGCCTTAACATCATTTTTCGTAGCCAAAGCAAAAAACACACTTCCAATTTCACTATCAGAATTACTTTCATCTAGATTACCAAAGGTTCCCGTAATCCCTATTGCAAAATCTGTTCTTAATGCCTTTTGTGCTGCCCTTGCCATTTCCTCAGCCATTCTAAGAGAATACACCCCATACCTATCAATAATTCTCTCTGGGACTCCCTGCATCACCTTATCCGAATTTGAATATGTCACAAAACCACCAGGAAAAATCGCTGAAGAGCCCTCTGCATCTGTAATTAGAGATGATATTAACCCCGCCGTACAACTTTCCATAACTGAAATGGTTTTATTTTTATTTATCAATTCTTCTGTTACTTGCAAATACTTTTTTTGCACTTTTTCAAGCATATCCATATAGATTTCCTCTGTCATTATGCATTATCAACCTACACTTTTTTATTCTCAATACAATTCTTGTTTAAAAATGTAACAATAATTGTCATTTTCTCATCTAAGCCACTGATAAGCATCATGTTTCCCCAATTGATAAAGCTCCTCTAGCTTCTTGGGATCTTTTTCCATTCGACTAACTTTACATTTTCTTGAAGGACGAATCACAGAAGCAATTCCTTGCTTTTCATATTCCTTCAAAAGTTTTAATTGATTGTTATACATAATGTGTCTCTCAAGTAATAATTTTGAAAATTCTGGACATTTTTTCCCATAAACAACCCGCGTAAGAACTCCATTCATTGGTTTTCTCTTAAATTCATATGGCTTTGTCATAACAACAACAAGCTTTTCATACCCCAACTCATACATCTTTTGAAAAGGAATACTATCACTTATTCCACCATCAAGATATGTTTGCGTTCCTATTTCAATTGGTTGTGATACAAACGGCATCGAGCTCGATGCTCTAAGAACATCCACCTGTTCAAAAGCACTATTAATTCTTATGTATTCAGGCTGGCCTTTACCTATATTTGTTACAACAGCATAAAATGGAACCGTCTTTTGATTTTCGATAAATGTTTCTTCATCAAATGGATCAATTTCCTTTTGTGCTTTTTCATAAGCAAATTCTGGATTAATAATATTTTTCGTTTGAATCAGATTCAAAATCCCCATATATTCACTACTCTTATTATATTGCTTAGAAAAACGAATAATTCGACCAGGTTGCTTAGATAAGTAATTTATCCCAAATAATGCCCCCGCAGATACACCAATAATGCCATCAAACTCTATTCCGTGCTCCATAAAAACATCTAAAACACCAGCAGAATACATCGCGCGCATAGCTCCACCTTCTAACACGAGTCCTACCTTTTTATCTGTTTCTTTTATTTCTTCCCAAAAACGATTCATTTTGCCTCCAGTTAAAATCTAGAATTCCACAATTTGCGGCACAATTATTTCTTCATTTGTACTTATACTACAACATGAATACTTATACTCCTCTTCTATGTCAAATTCATGAAACTGACATAAATCTCTAATATTTTCATCCTCCAGATACGGCTTTTTTGAACTAATATCTACCGCAAAGGAATCAAAAGGAATATAAAACCCCATTCCTTTTGCCTTCACATAACTCTCCTTCAATGTCCATATTCTAAAAAAATCATTGGAAAACTCAGGTTTATTATTCTCTTGTTTCAAAAATTCAACCTCTGAATTTGCAAAAAAACGTTGAACAATTTTAAAATCTGCATTTTTCTTCAACTCTACATCACAACCAATTGAATTTTCTGAAATTGCGCACATAACCCTCGATTTTGAATGCGAAAGATTGAACTGTATATTCTTATAATTCATTATCTCAGGTTTTCCAAATTTCGAAAGAGAAATTTCAAGTGTATCAAAGCTGTACCCTTCAGCCTCTACCGCCTTCATCAGCAAAACTCCAGCCCCTAAAGATAACCGCTTATCATTGTCAAACTTGTATCTATCAATCTTTTCACGTCTATATGCAGGCATTTTTTCGTAATAATATTCATACAAATCATTATTTTCAAGTTTATCTATACTCGCCACTAATACTTTTGTTTCCATATCGCTCCATAATAATAAAAAATTTTTGCAAAAATTTTTGTAGTGATTTTGATTGTAATACTTTTTCAAATTAATATCTATTTTAAATGTACGTTTTTTTTATAATATTTCAATACGATAACTTAGATTCTCATTCTTTTTTCATAATTACATTACAATACTCAAAAACACATTATTACATAATAAATTGCTATTCGCATTTTTCATTTTACTTTTCAATGAAAAAAAGACATGCTATTATTTATATCGTAACAAAAACAATAATCGTCCGCCAGACGATATGTTGATTTTAATTTCAACCACAAGTGCAAGGAGATTTATGAGTAATTATAAAGCAATAATCCAGTATGATGGCACAAACTATAAAGGCTGGCAAATTCAAAACAGTACTAAGGATACAATTCAAGGAAAACTACAAAAAGCTCTAACAGACGTTACAAAAACAGATATTGAAGTAATTGGCTCTGGTCGAACTGATGGCGGCGTTCATGCTAAAGGACAAGTTGCCAATTTTCACATAAACACCAAACTTCCATTTTCTGATAATGAATTACTTCTTCAAATCAACAAAAAACTCCCTGAAGATATTGCCCTGGTTTCCTTAAATAAAGTTGACGAACGATTCCACGCGAGATATTCAGAAAAAGGAAAGACATATAGATACCGAATCCATGTTAGTCCAGTTGCTGATGTCTTTGAAAAGAGATTTGTGTACACATACCTAGACAAGAAAATTGATATACAATTAATGAAAAAGGCTGCTACATTTTTTACAGGAAAACATGATTTTAAGGCCTTCTGTGGAAATAAGCATATGAAAAAATCAACTATCCGCACAATTACTAGCATTGATATTAATGAAATATATGATGAAAATGGACTAAAAGAGATCACAATTGACTATACTGGTAATGGATTTTTACAACAAATGATTCGTATCCTTACTGGCACTCTAATTGAAGTTGCAACAGGACGAATTAACCTTAATACTTTGCCTCAGATCCTTGAGTCCGGTGTCAGAGATAACGCAGGCTACACCGCACCACCGCAAGGTCTATGTCTTATGGAAGTTTATTATTAACTTTTTTCCACTTTTATGTCTCATTTTTCTGTTACTTTATTTTTAATTAATTATCTTATTTTTATGTAAATATTCATAATTTGTACTTGATTTTTTAGCATATGAATGTAATATTTTTATAAAAATTTTTTCACTAGTTAAAAAAATAATATGAAAGGCTCATATTGTGCTATAATTCGATTGAATTTTTTTATAGGAGGTATGTCATGATAAAAATTGGTATTTTAGGTTATGGAAATCTTGGTCGCGGAATCGAGATTGCAGTAAAAGATGCTTCAGACATGGAGCTTGTTTGTGTTTTCACTAGACGTGATCCTTCTACTGTTAAGATTTTAACAGCCGGTGTTCCTGTTGAAAATGTTGCAAACATTGAAAATTATAAAGATAAAATTGATGTACTTGTACTCTGTGGAGGTAGTGCTACTGATCTTCCTGTTCAAACTCCTCAATATGCGCAGATGTTCAATGTTATTGATAGTTTTGATACACATGCTCGTATCCCTGAACATTTTGCAAATGTCGATAAAGCAGCTAAAGAATCTGGTCATATCGCAGTAATTTCTTGTGGATGGGATCCAGGTATGTTTTCTCTTAATAGAGCTTATGCAAATGCAATTTTACCAGACGGAAATGATTATACCTTCTGGGGCAAAGGTGTTAGCCAGGGGCATTCAGATGCCGTTAGACGCATTAAAGGCGTAAAGAATGCAAAACAGTATACAGTACCTGTTGATGCTGCACTTGACGCTGTTAGAGCTTGCAAAAACCCTGAGCTCTCTACCCGTGATAAGCACACTCGTGAAGTATTTGTTGTGCTAGAAGATGGCGCAGATGCAGCAATGGTTGAGCAGGAAATCAAGACTATGCCTAATTACTTTGCCGATTATAATACAACTGTAAACTTTATTTCTGAAGATGAGTTTAATAAAAACCATCAAGAAATGGCTCACGGTGGGTTTGTTATCAGAACTGGTAAAACCGGCGTTAATAAAGAGCACAACCATGTTATTGAATACAATATCAAGCTTGATTCAAACCCTGAATTCACAACAAGCGTTATTGCAGCATACGCAAGAGCTGCATACAAAATGCATGAAGAGGGAATGTCAGGATGTAAAACTGTTCTTGATATAGCTCCTTCTTATCTTTCTCAGATGAGTGGAGAAGAACTTCGTGCTCATTTACTTTAATCTTCGCTCACTATTCATTCATTAAAATAATGAATTACAAAAGCCGCAATCATCACTATAAAATGATTGCGGCTTTAAATTTTTATATTTTACTCTTCTTCTCTCTGTGCGCCCCAGAAGAACAACGCTACCGTTCCAGGTCCTGTATGTGAACCAATAGTTGTTCCTATAGGGAAAAGCTGTACTTTACCATCAAGCATTGTAAATTTTTCCTCTATAAGTTCTTTTACAGCAATTGCATCCTCTGGACATATTGAACTACTAATAAAACACTTTTTATTGTATTCAAGACCTCCATCTGCCAATTGTTCCATCTGTTCAACAATAGCAGTATATGCCTTTTTCTTTGTACGAATCTTAAATCTAGGAACAAGATGTCCACCTGCATCCATATTCATCAATGGACATATCTTCAGTAAATTTCCAACAAATCCCTCTGTCTTTGTGATTCTTCCACCTTTAACATAAAATGATAAATCTGTTGAAAAGAACCAATGATTAAGTTTTAAACGATTTTCTTCTACCCATGCAACAGCATCTTCAATTGAGACACCTGCATCACGCATATCAGCAAGTCCATCCATCAACAATCCCAAACCTGACGAAGCAGCTAACGAATCAATAACATAAATTTTTCTATCTGGATACTCGTCTTCTAACATACTTTTTGCAATATTGGCTGAATTAATGGTCCCTGATAGTCCACTAGAAAGAGCCACATGGATAATATCAAGACCCTCATCAAGGAATTGTTTAAAATATGCACAATACTCTTCACTATTTACCTGACTTGTCTTTGTCTCAGCACCACGTGTCATGGCTGAATATAATTCTTCCTCAGACATTGTCTCAAACAAATCATCCATATAATCTACACCATCAAGCTGATAGTGAAAGCAAATATAATGAATATCTCTTTTTTCAAAATACTCTTTTGTCAAATCCGCAGTCGAACAACAACTAATTACGTAATTACTCATTACTCAATCCTCATTTCTAAAATCAACTTCTCATAAAATAAAAGTCAACGTGTATTATAAATCTTAGTTAAAAAAATTGAAAGTACTTTTTCTCTAAAATAATCCAGAGATAATCCTTAATTATTATATTTATCCTGAATTATTCATGAAGCAGTATCTGAACTAAGAACTGCACCATGAACCTTTAAATTTGATCCACGCAGCTTGAACTAATCTCTATTATCTGGAAAAAAGGGTATAATATCCCTATAGTCAGTTTTTTGAGTAGTCATTAAGCTGTCAAGGTTCGTTAATAGTTTCTATTCCAGCTCCACTTGTAGATTGCTGATATTTGAAAGGGTTTCATAGAACTCATCCTTATATGGACAGCTGCTACACAGCTTGAATGTTATATATCTTGCTGAATGAATTACTTTTGCAGCAATCTTCA
>JAZLJM010000039.1:0-2988 GCA_045617805.1 Pseudobutyrivibrio sp. | reverse complement strand
CCTACTCTTATTTTCGCTCATACCGTTCACTAAGAAAATTCAAAAAGTCCTTTGCAAGATTTTTCCCACCGGTTGAGAAGTTACATCGTGTGCCTGCTCAACCTTCCGCTGCCGTCCATGGCAGCGGATGCGAAAAATCTAGCAAAGGACTTGTCGAATTTTCTAAGCTCACTTTAGAGCAAAAATGTAAGTATGGATGGCACGAGCCACAGGATTTGGGAATTCTAGGAAGTTTATAAGGCTGTCCGCCCCAAAAGGACATTTTTAAAAATTTGGCTAACCTCGGGAAGACACCATATCTACGGGACTTGCTATGCTGGATTTTAGGATTTTACAGATTTGCAAGTGCAGGGGTATGGAGCGATAAGAACCAGCCAGGTCCACAAGCTTTTCTTATTCCCAACATAACCTGCAAAGCTGTCCGCTCCAAAAGGAAATTTTAAAAAATTGTCGAACCCCGGGAAGACACCATATCTGCGGGACTTGCTATGACGGATTTTAGGGTTTTGCAGATTTGCAAGTGCAGGGGTATGGACCGATAAGAATCAGCCAGGGCATATTATAGTACATAGATTTTGTGGCGTGCAAAAAATGCATTGGAGTGCGGGGGTTAGGAGGGGAGGTTTTTTGGAAAAATAATTTGAAATTTTTATTAAAAAAATGTGAAACGCGTGACAAAGGGTGGGTATTTGTATTAAATTTAGGATAACGGAAAGGTTTTTGACAGGAGGTTAGATATGCGAAAAAAAGAAGATAATGAAGTAAAGTTTTTTAGTAGTATGAAGTTTAAGGTAATGGCACTGGTAATTTTGTCAGTTGTGATTACTGCGGTGTGCTCGATTCTTTTGATTGGCCCATCGGCAAAGAATAAGGTGCAGAAGGCGACAAATGACAATATGTTGTCAATTGCTACTGGCTTTGGTAATTATATTGATGCAGTGCAAAAGGATGCAGTGCTTGATTATGCTGGTTATCAGAGTATTCTTGGGGATATTGCAATTGAGGATGTTTCATCAAGCTACGTTTATGTAGTTAGTTCAGATGGAATTATGGTTTATCATCCTACTGCAGAGAAGGTTGGAAATCCTGTAGAAAATGCGTGTGTATCTGGCCTGGTTGAGAAGCTGGCTGCAGGACAGAAGCCTGCTGATGAAGTTGTTACATATGATTTTAAGGGTGTAAATAAAACTGCTGCTTATCATATTTTGAGCGATAATAGTATTTTTGTAGTTACAGCAGATACAGAAGAGATTTCAGCATCTGTTAATGCAGTACTTATTACAGCTATTGCTGGTGCTGTTGTGCTTGTTCTTGTTATGGCTGTACTTGCTGTGTTTGTAGCAAGATTGTTTTCAAATCCAATTATTGATGCAACTAAGATTTTGACAAAGGTATCAAAATTTGATTTTAAGGATAGCCCAGAGCTTGATAAGCTTGTGAAAAATAAAGATGAGACAGGTCAGATGGGTAGAGCTTTGAAGCTGATGACAAGCCAATTGAAGGATTTGGTTTCTCAGATTGATGCTGCTTCAGGTAATATTCATGGTAATGTAATTGAGCTGGAAAGTCTTACAAATGAGATTAATAGTACATGTACTGATAATTCAGCAACTACTGAAGAGCTTGCTGCTGGTATGGCAGAAACTTCAACTGCTTCAGATAGAATTATCGGGGATATTTCGTCAATGATGGATGAGGCAGCAAAAATTAAAGATCTTGCCGCTGCTGGAGAAAAGCGTGCTCTTGAGGTTCGTAAAAAGGCAAATGATCTTCATGGAACAACAGAGCAGGCAACAAAAAATACAGAAGGTATGTATCAGAAGGTTAAGGACGATTCAAGTGATGCTCTTGAAAAGGCAAAGGCTGTTGAGAAAATTAATGAGCTTACAAAAGCTATTATGGATATTGCAGATCAGACAAATTTGCTTTCACTTAATGCATCAATTGAGGCAGCCCGTGCAGGTGAAGCCGGCAAAGGCTTTGCTGTAGTTGCAGATGAAATTGGAAGTCTTGCTCAGGAATCAGCAAAAACAAGTGCATCTATCAATGAAATTATTGTAGAAGTAAATGATGCAGTAAATAATATGGCTGATTGTCTTAACAGCACAATTGATTTCCTGGAAAAAACAGTACTTGCTGATTACAAGCAATTTGGCGAGGTTAGTATTCAGTATAACGATGATGCAGAAGGCTTTAATTCAGCCATGAATGAAATTGAACTTGCTGTTGAAGAGCTTTCAAATGTTATGGGGGATGTTTCAAGTGCAATTTCAGGCATAACAAATACCATCAACGAATCAGCTACAGGTGTTGAAAATATCGCTGAAAAGACCTCAGATATCGTAGAGCGTACTTCAAAGAATACAGACATCGTTGAAGAATGTGCCGATGCTGTCGATAACCTAACAGATATCGTAAAGAAATTTACTTTCTAGCCAAATAATAATTTGCTAACTATTAGCCCTTTGGACTGAGATTATAGCTCGGCCCTTAGGGTTATTTTATTTCAAAAATTACTTTTCCCGTCCAACTCACCTCCTAACCCCACACTCCAATTAACTCTTTGTGCGCTCCATGGGTCTTTCTCCTATAATATGCTCTGTCTGGTTCTTATCGCTCCATACCCTACGTGCTTGCAATTGTAAAAGCCGTTAAGAAATCCTGCATAATAAGTCCCGCAGATTTGAGTGTCTTATCCGCGGCTTCGACTAATTTTTAAAAATGTCCTTTTGGGGCGAACAGCACTGTAGGTTGAGCAGAATGACAAAAGCTTGTGAACCTGGGTAGCCCTACTCACATTTTTGCTCATACCGTTCACTAAGAAAATTAGACAAGTCCTTTGCAAGATTTTTCCCACCGTCTGAGAAGTTACATCGTGTGCCTGCTCAGCCTTCCGCTGCCGTCCATGGCAGCGGATGTGGATAATCTAGCAAAGGACTTGTCGAAGGCGGGTCGTAGCCATGTCGTTCTGTGAGGCAAGGAGGTGCA
>JAZLJM010000038.1:0-23112 GCA_045617805.1 Pseudobutyrivibrio sp. | reverse complement strand
AAGGACATTTTTAAAAATTAGTCGAAGCCGCGGATAAGACACTCATATCTGCGGGACTTGCTATGCTGGATTTCTTAACGGATTTTACAATTGCAAGTGCAGGGGTATGGAGCGATAAGAACCAGCCAGAGCATATTATAGGCGGTAGACTACTGGACGCATAAAGAAGTATTTATTGGAGGGGGCTGGGATGGAGGAAAGGTGCCTAAAGTAGGAATTTTTAGTGTTCAAGAAAAGTGAGTAATTTTGAAATGAAAAGTTCACATTTGGGGAGTAGAATGAGTAAACCGAATAAAAAACACTTGGTGAGTGGGAAAGAAGGCGGATTATGAAGAAGAGATTATTGGCTTTGTATCTTGCGGGAGTAATGGCGTTTTCAGGAAGTGCTTTGGGGGCTTTTGCACAGGAGGTGCAGCAGGAGGCTGAGGTAGGTGCGGCTGAAGTGCAGCAGGTGGTTGATGAAAATGCGGGCAAGATGGCTCTTTCTAATATGAATGCATATGTGGTGGTAAATGGTACGAAGCCTTATATGTATACGGGGCATGAGATTGTTCCGGCGGTGAGGGTAGTGCTTGAGGATGGGCAAAAGGTGATTTCGCCTGAGCATTATAGTGCGGAATTTTTTAAGGCAAGTGATGAGAATTTGTATGATGAGCCTGTTGCAGGTGTGGTTGATGCAGGTACATATTTGGTGAAGATTAATTTTAATTCGAAATTGTTCTGTAATGATGAGAGTGCGCCTTTGTTTGGACTTTTTAATGTGAATCAGGCAGATTTGGAGAAGGCTGCACTTTCTGTTGCAGCTGCAAAGGTTGCGTATTGTGGTAAGCCTTATGGGATAAATGGCCTGGAGGTTAAGTATTCGGGGGAAGTGGTTAGCCCGGATAATTATGATGTGGTTTGTAGCGGTAATACAATAGATACGGGTACTGTGAATGTTGTGGTTACTGGAAAAAATAATTTTACTGGACAGAAGAGTATTTCGTATATGATTGCAACTAGGAAATTGCAGGAGTCGGATTTTAAGTTGTCGACGCAGGCTGTGGCTTCTTGTGAGGCTGATGCACAGCCTAGGGTAGGTATTTCGAGCCCTGAATTGTATGAGATGTTGAATGATCAGTATGCTGTATCGTATCAGGACTTTTCGGTGCCGGGAAAGAAGACGATTACTGTTTCTGCAAAGGCAAAGCAGCTTGAGGATGGGCAGGTTGTGACAAATCTTGTGGGTTCGGTAAAGCTGCATTATATAATTGCTGATGAGAAAGATGGACAGAAGCTTGTGAATGCTTTGAGGGCAACGGTTGTGGATGAGCAAAATTGTATTTATACGGGGGAGGAAATTAAGCCCCATGTTGTTGTCAGCGATGGTAATCAGGTTTTGACTGAAGGAAGAGATTATGTGGTTGAGTATTCAAATAATATTAATGTAGGTACTAGAACAGCGGCAGCGATTGTTGTTGGAAAAGGAAAGTATTATGGGCAAAAGCTGATTCCTTTTAGTATCGCAAAGAAACCAATTAATATGGATTATCTTGAAATGACACTTGATTATCCTGGTATGAAGGAGAATAATCAGATTCCATATTCGGCGAAGCCGATTGTACCAAGAGTTATTGTAAAATCTGAAGGCGTTGTTATACCAGAGAATGAATATGCAGTTGAAGTGATAGATAATGTTGAGCCAGGGTCTGAGGCAAAGGTGCAAATCACATTTAAGAATATTAGCTATTGTGCACCAGAGGAGGCTGTTACAGTAGCAGGTCCGGGCTTTACGATTGTTCCTGTTGATGTCAGTGAGATAAAGATGAATATGGCTTCACCAGTTTTTGCTGCTAATAAGCTTGATATTGAAAAGCAGCTTGATGAGAATTTTTATAGTATAATCCAATCTATTGTTATTGGTGATGTTGTTGATAGTCGTGAAACTGAAAACGATTTGCATTCTATTATTGCAGAGGATGTGCCATATGAGTTTGATGAAAATCCGAATTCAAAGGGTCCACATAAATTAGTAGTTAAAATGAATCCGGATTATGTTGTTGGTGAAAAAATTATTCTTTCTTATAAAGTAGATGCAGTCGGAAATAATGTAATTACCAATAGTGAAGGAAATAAGAATTTTAAGACAGTTGTTAAAACGACTCGTAGTAATCTGAAAGATTATATGGGGGGCTATCGAGATATCAATGGTGATAAGCAAGCAATCAATTATAGAGTGAAATCTATTATTGGAAAAGCTAAACGTTCGGATATCAAGTGGCAGGATGGTGAGTTTGTTGAAGAAAGCTTACCACAGGATTTTACCGGAAAAATTACTATTGAAGTATCGACTGCAGATCGTTCCTATAAAATTGTGAAAAAGAAGATTCGAATTACTGTAATTCCAGAAGAATAATTGATGTGTTTGGCGGGCAAAATATTAATAGTTTTGCCCGCTACTTTTTTGGCAAATTTTCGAGACTGTTTTTTTGCAGAGTCTTTTTTGGATAAAAAAAATGTGATAAAATTTGAATATATTTCTAGATGAAGTGGACAGGAGTGGGGTTATGAGAATTGCAGTTGTCGATGATGAAAAAATGTTTCAGATGCAGCTTTCTATGATGATAGAAAAATTTGCACAGCAACGAGAAATTAAACTTGATGTTGATTCGTATTCAGGTGGCGAAGAATTTATTGCTGCGCTTGCAGATATTCGCTATGATGTGGTTTTTATGGATATTTTTATGCCTGAGATGGATGGTATTGCCACAGCAACAAAGCTACGTGAGTTGACAGAGCGCACTTTTTTGATTTTTCTTACAGCATCAGATGGTCACTATCCGGATGCTTTTGCACTTCATGCCTTTGACTATGTCACGAAGCCTTTTACTATAGAAAGAATCAGCCAGGTGATGACAGAGGTTCTTGCTCACACACCTATGGATGAAAGCTTTGTTAAATTTACTATTGCCTCAACAGAACGCAAGGTTTATTTAAAAAATATAGTAGCCGTAACTACAGATGGTCATTATCTTGATATCACAATTGACGATGGCGACATCATCAGAGTTCGTTATACTGCATCACAGTTCCTTGAAATGACTAACAACGATTCTCGTTTTATTCAGGCAAACCGTGGTATCATCCTCAATATGGACCAGATTGAAAAGTATGACACTTACGAAATAATAATGAAGGATGGCACCAACTATCCTGTTTCTGTTAAGAAAGGTACCCAGGTGGTATCGCAGATAAATGATTACAATTTCAGAAAAAAGTAGGCATATTTCATTTGCTGAGAAAATTTTGAAAGTCCTTTACAGGAATTTTCACACCAGTTGAGAAGTCACTTTTGTGTGCTTGCTCAACCTTTTGCTGTCGTCTGTGGCAGCGGATGTGAAAAGTCTGGTAAAGGACTTTTATTTTTTTAAGCGCACTTTAGAGCGAAAAATTGTAGGCGGGAGTTATAGATTAACGAAAACGTTATAGAAATATATTGATTTTTAAACAAAAACGCACATTATAACACACAACATGCCACATTTAGGCGTTTTTTGCCATGGGTATTTTCATAGCATACAAGATATTGTAAAACTATATGTGTTAGTTGATATCTTGTTAATCTATTTTAAAGGAGATAAGGAGTAAAAAATGAAAAACAAATTGGTTACAAAGAAGTTATTAAAGGGAGTTTCACTTTCTATGGCAACAGTTGTTGCGGCAACTACTGTTGGTACAGTTGCATACGCTGATACTGAGCAGGCTAATGAGGGCGATGTACAGGAAGCAAAGGATGCTATTTCTAAAGCAACTACTTCTGTAGAGGCTGCAAAGGAGACTGAGGTTGCTTCAAGCAATGCATCAGAGACTTTAGTTGAGAATTATACACAGTCAGAAGCAGATATTGCTATGTCTGAAGCTGCTGTAAATGAGATAAATAGAATTCTTGATAATGTAGCTAAAGAGGAAGCTGCATTAAAGGAGAAGATTGATGCAGAATCTACAAACGCTGCAGCAGAAGCTCTTGATAATGATATAGCTGCAGTAGACGAGAATACTGATAAAGCAGACCAGGCAGCAGATGAAGTACAAAAGAAGGTTGATGAGGCAAATGAAGCAAAGACCAGAGTTGCTGCTGAGGCTGCACTTGCTGAAGGACAGGCTACTTTAGAAAAGGCTGAGGCTGATGTAAAGGCTGCTGGTGAGAAGGTTGAGGTTGCTGAAGCAAAGGTTGCAGATGCTGAGAATTTAGTTAAGTCTGCAAAGGAATTAGTTGAGAATCTTGCTGCTGAGGGCAAGGAGCTTTCAGAGGAATATACTACAGCAAAAGCCAGCTTAGAGGCTGCTAAGGCTGAACTTGAGAAGGTAATGGAAGCATATTATGCAGATGTTGCTGCACTTAAGGCTGCAATGCTTACAAAGATTGCACAAGCTCAGAAGATTATCATGGAGAGCCAGGATCTTTCTTATGAAGATAAAGCAAAATTGGTTAAGGCTCTTGGTGATGATATCGTATGGTATCTCATGAAGAATTCTGCCGAAGATTCTGAGAATTTAATGGCAGCAATTACTGATGAAGAAGTTAAGGAATACGTTACAAAAGAGTTCAATAATGAAACAAAGACTTTCGAGGACAAGACAGAAGAAGCTAAGATTAATGAATTACTTTCTTCTATCGAAGGTGTATATGGCTATAGCCTTTGCCCAGTAGCTGAGTCTGCTGATTCACCTGTTTTTAATGAATATTATGTATATATGCTTGATGAGAACGGCAGAATTGTTGTTAAGCTTGTAACAATCGATATCGTTGATGATGAAATCAAGATGACAGAAAAGCAGACAATTACAAGCTATGTATGTGGTGATAAGGTCCTTGAGAACGAAGAGTCACATGATAGCATTGTTGTAGAGAACAAGGGCGATAATAAGGTTGTTACTGATCTCAACAATAAGAACAATATCTATCAGAGTGATAATATCGCTGCTACTTATGGATCTAATTTTACAGAAAAGAAGGATACGGAGAAGACAACATATTCTGTTGGTACAAGAGAATATACAGAGTTTAACAAAGCTGGTACTGGTGATGTTAAGAAGACTGATGTTGATAAGGAAGATATCGGTACAGCAGATAGCGTTAAAAACAAGGTAAATGATTATCTCAAAGAAGGATATACAATTAAGATTGTCAGAAAAGGTTTATTTGGAACAGGCTGGTTTGGCACTACTGAAGATGAAAAAGTTACAACAATTTACTCTAAGGCAGATGCAGAGGGCTTTTGGAATAAGTTTGTACAGTTCTTTGATGATCTTTATTATGATTATGATGTTGTAGTTACTCATACTGAGGATACAAAGAAGGCTGATGCAATTGTTGCTGAGACAAAGGCTGATTTTGAAAAGGTTAATTATGTTGGAACAACAAATTCTAACCAAGGCTGGAGCAAGTGGTATGATTCTAAAAGTGATTGTAATAGTGCTGCAAAGCAGGCTGTTGAAAACTGGAAGAGAGATACTTTAAGCAACCTTGGTATTAAATATGTTTCTGGTCAGGATAAATATAGAGTTGGAGATACGATATATGAAGTTTCTGGCAATTATAAAACCGATGAGGGCTTTGCCGAAGTGTCTTGGAAATCGCTTTTTGATTACCAGTACAAGATTAAATGCTCTATCACAACAAGCAAAGTTACAGTAGAAAACAAGACTGTATCAAAGACATATTACAAGGCTGATACATATGCAAAGAATGTAACTGAGAAGGAAGTTGAGTACAAGGCAACTGGTGAGAAGCTTGTAGCAAATCTTAGTGATCAGTACTTTGCAGGTAGTGAAGAGAATATTGCAGCATATGATGCTCAGTTAGCTACTTTGGCTGAAGCTAAAAATAAGGGCATTAAGCTTGATGAAGCTCGTATTGCTGTTGTAGCAGCACAGGAAGCTGTTGATGGAATTCAGTCTAAGATTGATGATTTATCAAAGGAAGGCAAGAATGCCAGCGAAGAAATCACAAAATTAGAGCAGAAGCTTGCTGATGCAAACAAAAATCTTGAAGATGTAAAAGAGAAGTATCAGGAAACAGTTAAGAAGGTTGCTGATGTTAAGGAAGCTCTCTCTAAGGCTAGCAATCTTTCAAGATTTGTTACAGGTCTTGGCGGAAATGATAGACATGATGACAAGAAGAAAAATTATGGTACACCAATTGATACAAATACAAATGTAGCAATGGTTGATACAAATCTTATGAACATTGATGATGCAGCAGTTCCTATGGCTGGTGACACAACAAATACAGGTAGAGCTAGAAGAGCAAATACAACAGCAGTTGTTGACAATACTGAGGAAACAATCCTTGATGAGGAAGCTCCAAAGTCAGTAGAAAAGCCACAGAAGGAAGATAAGGCTTCTACAATTGATGATGAAGAGGCTCCAAAGGCTGCAGAGCAGGCACAGAAGCCATGGTGGATTCTTATCCTTATCGCTCTTGGCCTCGGCGGAGTTGCTACATACTTCGGAATGAAGAAGAAAAATCAGGCTGTAGTTGTTGAGAACTCAAAGAATTCGGATAAGTAAGAGATAATTAATAAGATAATTTAGAGGTTTTGTACTGCCTACACTGTTAGGCAGTACAGAGTTTGGATAAGCAAAGTCTTATGAGGAATGAGTATGGGACACAAATTTGGAAAAATTCTGATTTTTGTACTTGTTTTACTTTCTTTTGCCTATATGGGTAACAATTTTGCATTTGCAAATGCTGAGGAAATAATGCCGATTACCACAGAAAATGTGATGTTGGTATCAGATATAGAAAGTAAACAAGAAGTAATTAAAAATGAGACTGTATCGGATACTGAAGAGGTTCAAATTCGAATAAATGATGATGAGGTCCCGTTATATGCAAGCGAGAATACAGATGCTACTTATTTCACTTATATTGGTGTAGTAATAATTGGCGCTGTTCTCATATTTGGTGGAGTATATTTATTTATCAAATTTAAGGTAGACTAACAAGTAAAAGCACCTAAGAAGAAATTCTTAGGTGCTTTTCGTATGTGTGGATATGATAGTAATGTGACTGGTTATTTGTAATTCTATGTCTTTATATAATGAAATAATCGCGGCGCGAGGGTAACGAACCACGATATTGTACCTTCGCGGCTGTATCGGGGTTCGGTGGCAAGAGAATAAGAAAAAAAGACCACTATTATTAACATAATCTCGAATCCCGCTGTAATAATAATCGCGGCGAGAGGGTGGCGAACCACGATATTGTACCTCCGCGCCTGTATCGTGGTTCGATGGCAAGAGAATAAGAAAAAAAGACCACTATTATTAACATAATCTCAAATCTCGCTGTAATAATAATCACGGCGAGAGGTAACGAACCACGATATTGTACCTCTGCGCCTGTATCGTGGTTCAAAGATACAAGTTTATGAAAATCGTGGCGAAGGTATAGAGTTTATGAATTCTTAAGAAATTTTCTTGGTGCTTTTACTTTATATTGGGCTTGTTTTCATATATAATTTAAAGGTCTGGATACGCTAAAACAGTAATATTTTGTTTCAGACGAAGGAGAAATGATATGGGATTATTTGACAAGAAAAAGGGAAAATCAAATTCTAAGGACAATACGCAGGCTAAGTCTTCTATGATGGAAGAGGCAAAGGAGTCTCAGGCTGTAGGCGATAGATTTATGTTTGTTGCTGAAGAAGCGACAAAGATGCTTGATGGAAATGGAGTGGTTGTTACTGGAAATGTTCATGGTACAGCTACTGCTGATTCGAAAGTATATATTATTAATATTGGAAACAAGATTACAGAGGCAAATCTGGTACAGGTTGAGGGCAAGGATGCTGAAGGGAATCTGGTTAATGGAAAGGTTACTGATTCAAAGGCACAGCTACAGCTTTCTTCGCAGAGTACAATTGTGATTCAGAAGTTTACTGTAATTACATCTGTTAGACCACAGACTCAGATTGATGTTGGTGAGGCTGCAGAGAATCCATATTGCTCTGCTTTGATGTATGAGATTGCACCAAATAATCAGGATAGAGATTTCTTTGGTTGTCTTACATATGCACTTTGTCATAGCCATTTTATTTCACCAATGCGTTTTTCAGAGGAGCCTGTTGTAGGAGAGGACGGCAAGGCTGTTTTTGAGAAGGATACTCAGATGGGCTTTTATATGTTTAAGGCTCCAGAAGGTTTAGAGAGAGGCGAGAAGGAAGATTTTGTACTTCCTGTATTTACAGATTGGTCTGAGCTTCACAAGTTCAAGGAGGTTGCTGAGTCAAAGACACAGGTTCGTACTATGATTATGACCTTCCAGAACATTTTATCAATTATAAATAATCCACAGTGCGCTGGCTTTGTGGTAAATCCATTTAGCAAAAATACAGTGACAGTCAATCGAAAGCTTATCAATACAATTATTTCAAGCTCTGGCTACCAGAATGAGTTTGGTGAGAAGAAGGGTGAGTCTGATGTATCTGAAGTGAAAGTTCCAAAGGATACAAATTGCAAAATCGGCATTCCAGCAGAATCTGATGAAGTAAAAAATATTCGCTCAGAGCTTGCTACATATGGAAAGCTTCATGATGATGTCAAATCAATCAGCTTTATGCTCAAGATGGATGAGGATAATACTCAGAAGTATTTGATTATCCTGGGCGTAACACCTGATGTTGCAAAAGACCATATGCAGGGGATTTTCGAAGCAATAAAGGGTTATGCAGGAAAGTGTGCAGGTGTTGAGTTTGCAATCGCAGGTCAAAATAAAGGAATTGATGATATCGCAATGAAGCTGGCTGAACATGCACTTGTGTATAGCGCTTTTACTATAAATAATTAAATTATTTTATCATTATAGGGATGAAATTACGCCAGTGAAATTTGTTGGTAATCATTAAAGCTGATTAAAATATCTATAGAGGAAAAATTAATTCAGTGAGATTTGTTGGTAATCGTTAAAGCCGATAAAAACATCTTAAGAGGAAAGGAATTAATCCAGCGTGATTTGCTGGAGTATGCAGTATATATGAGTAATAGGGATTTTAGAGAATTTGATCCGATAAATGAAAAAGAGAAGGATAAGGCGGCTACAATATCTGAGGATATCATAGATGAAGTTGCTAGAGGTATTGGTAAGACAAGTACAGATAGGCAAACTACTCCATCTACAGGTTCACCTGACGCAGAAAAGAAATTTACATCATCGTCAGATACATCAGATTCAGACAAGTCAGTTTCATCATCGTCAGATACATCAGATTCAGATAAGTCAGTTTCATCATCAAGCCAGTCATCTGATGCGGATAAGAAATCTTCATCATCTGGTTCGAATAAAACAGATGGCAATACCACGGTAGAGTTTTGCTCAATTTGTTTTAGACCTACTACAGTTTGCGGCAAGCTGATTACTCTTATCCCTGGTATGGGTGTTTGTAATGATTGTATGCAAAAAGCTGCTGAGTCGATATCAAACAATCCAGCAGGCTTTGGTGGAAATGGTTCAAATATTTTTAATAATGGCACTGGCAATAATGATGCGAATAATAGCGCAAACAATGGTGCAAATGGCGGCTCAAATAATGGATTTTCGAATATTAGCTTCTTGAATTTAGGCAGCCTGGGAAACATTTTTGGCAATGGTCCAAAGATAAAGAATCCTAATCCGGCTCCAGGTGAAGAGGGTGCTGGAAAGCGACCTGAGCCAGCAATTGATATCAACAATATCATTCCGCCTCACAAAATCAAGGCGATGCTTGATGAATATGTTGTGGGTCAGGAGCATGCAAAAAAGGTTATGTCAGTAGCTGTTTATAACCATTACAAGCGTGTTGCTAATCTTACCAAGGAGCAGGAAGCTGAAGATGATATTGAAATCGAGAAGTCTAACGTGTTGATGCTTGGACCAACTGGCTCGGGAAAGACATATCTTGTTCGTACGCTTGCGAAGCTTCTTGATGTTCCACTTGCAATTACGGATGCGACATCACTTACTGAGGCAGGCTACATCGGTGATGATATTGAATCTGTTGTTAGTAAGCTTTTGACGGCCGCAGGCAATGATGTTGCCAGATGTCAGCAGGGTATTATTTTTATAGATGAGATTGATAAGCTTGCTAAAAAGAAAAATGCACATCAGCGTGATGTTAGTGGTGAATCAGTGCAGCAGGGTATGCTCAAGCTTCTAGAGGGGGCTGATGTCGAGGTTCCAGTTGGTGCAAGCAGCAAGAATGCTATGGTTCCTACAGCATCCATAAATACCAGAAATATCCTTTTTATTTGCGGTGGTGCGTTCCCGGATTTGGACACTATCATCAAAGCCAGACTTAACAAGTCTTCGTCTATGGGCTTTATGGCTGATTTGAAGGATAAATATGATGAGGATAAAAATATTCTCCAAAAGGTTACAGTTGAGGATCTTCGTGAGTTTGGTATGATTCCAGAGTTTATCGGTCGTCTGCCAGTGATTTTTGCTACAGAAGCTCTTGATGAAGATATGCTTGTCAAAATCCTAAAGGAGCCAAAGAATGCGATTATTAAGCAGTATCAAAAGCTCCTCGAGTATGATGAGGTAAAGCTTTCTTTTGATGATGATGCTCTTCATTCTATTGCGAAAAAAGCTATGGATAAAGGTGTTGGAGCCCGAGGACTCCGTTCAATCATAGAAGAATTTATGCTTGATATTATGTATGAAATACCAAAGGATGATAATATCGGTGAAGTTGTAATTACCGGTGATTATATCGAAAAGAAGGGCGGACCTCGTATTATTATGCGAAGTAGCGCAGCTATTTCGACGACTAAGGAGTAAGTTTTTTGAACAATGTAGACTTATTCTTTGCAGAATTGTTTAATAATGCATCTAGGCTGGCCTGATAAGAGCCTTCTTTGTAGGCTTTTGCGAGCTTTGACTCGGCAGGCTTTGTGTTTCTATTTTTATAAGTATCAATCATCATTAACATAATCACACCTCCTGGAAATGTCGTTGGTAGGTAACTACTACTATACTCCAAAAGGTGTGATAAAATGATGACGATAATTTAATAAGATTGTGAAAATCTTTGTGGATAATTGCTAATTTACATCTCTTCGCCGTTTAAGACTAATAAATCATCTGGCTCGATTGGAACGCAGAGGCATTTTTTCCCGTCGACGTAAGCTGTAGTTACGCTAGAGGCTTTTTGCTCTGAAACCTTTACAACTATGTCGGCTTCTTTTCCATCTGCAGAAATTGCACCAACCTCTTTTAATTGATTTGTAAGGTCGACAACGCGCTCCTTGAGTACGTTCTTTTCCTGACGAAGTTCATTGTTTTTGAGAGCCTTTGTATCGAGAAGCTCAGATGCAAGTGGCAGAGCTTCTTCAAAAAATTCTTCGTAGTTCTTTTGAATTTTTCCAACCTTTCCATCTGAAAGACCAGAGTCGGTAAGAATATTTGCAACGTCCTGTGGCTCTAGGATAATAGGTTCGTCCTCACCTAGACGCTCAGTTTCATTTGTGATGAAATCAGAAAGATTCTGTTGGATATCAAGTACTGTATCAGTGCTTTCTTCAGTTTCCTCGCCGATTGCTTTTGTAATCATATTGTCAAAAGCGTTTTTCTTTTGGGTTGAGGTACGCTTTTTACTACAGCCGATGCAGTTTTCCCAGAACTCTGTGTGTGGTTCTTTAGTGTTTTTGGTGTAGGCAAGACAAGCGTGAAGATCTGTGCTTCTGTCAGTAAAAGCCGGGAAGGTGAAGGCTGTATCAACTGCGCCGACAACCCAGTCACGTTCGCGTGCACCGATTCTGTTTTCATCTGCACGATAGCCAAGTGCTGCCTTTGATAAGGTGACAGGGCAGATGGCGCAGATGATGTATTCGTAAACCTCTTCTGAATCATCTAAAGTAAGCTCATCCTTTGTCTTTAGAGGTACGTCATAGGTGTCGTGAAAAAGTAGTATGAGGTAATTTCCGACATAATCGTATGACTCGATAATTCGCTGATAGTAGCTTAAAAGTAATCTTTCGTCCATAAGACGACATTCGCGAAGCTGCATTAAAAGGTCGTGTCCACTGCCTTCGATTTCGTTGTCGCTGTTGAAAGGCAATTCGAGGAGGTTGTTTCCGATTGTACCTGAAAGCGATTTGTTGGCAATTTCTAGATACTTGTGGAACTCCTCGTCTTCAAGGTTTAAGAAGGTCTCAGAAAAGGTAAGTACCATCTCTTTGTTCGCATCAACATAACAACCGACCATTTTGTCAAAGTTGCAGGAATCCTTTTTGAATCTACGTTTTATTTCATTTACTTCTTTTTTATTCATAATAAATAGCCCCTGTTTAGTTTAAAAATTTGTAGAATATTTTCTAAAAAAGTGAAATTTGTATTCATTTTTAAAAAATGCTACCTAAAAATTATAAGTAGAACTAAAAAACATATCAAGCTAAAAAATAACCTTTTATGGCTGGTTGCATTGTGCTATAATAACTGAGTTATGGGGATGTAAATGTAATGTTTGGAGGACAACCATGGAAAAAGAGACAAAAAGTTCAAACAAATTATTAATGTTAACTGTTATTGTTGCAATGACATTGATTGTGCTTTGTGTAGCGGCACAGCTTGTGCTTTCAAGTATGCTTCAGGATAGCACACAGATTGTATTTATACTAAATCTTGTTGAGATTGTTGTTGCTATTGTATCAGGAATTATTGCTATGACTTCGATTAGCAAGATTTCTAAGTCTATGGATGAAGATTTTTCAATGCTTCAGGAGGGTGCGAAAGCTGAGGAGTCAATCATTAGGGGCAATGTGACACTTATTACAAATGTTTCTTCTATTATGGAGGATGGAGCTTCTAGAGCAAAAGAGTTGAAGTCAGCAGTTGAATCCGTTTGTGGAGTTCTTTCAGATGTTTCAAAGGAAGCTGAAGCTTCTGCGGAAGCTATTGAATCACAAAATTCTATGATTGTAGATGTTCAGGAGCTTGTTGATAAGGTTTATGAGCAGATTCAGGAGCTTGTAGGCATCGTGGATGGTTGCAAGGAGATTATTTCACAGGGACATAAGGCAGTTGAGGTTTTACAGAGTGGAGCAGATAGGTCCTCTGAGTCTACTAAAGAGATGGAAGTCGCTGCAGGAACTATGGTAGAGCGTTCTGAGCAGGTTAGAGATATTATCACAATTATTGAGGGCATTAGCTCTCAGACAAACTTACTCGCTTTAAATGCTTCAATCGAAGCTGCAAGAGCTGGTGAGGCAGGAAAGGGCTTTGCAGTAGTTGCTGATGAAATCAGAGCTTTAGCTGAGCAGACAAAGACTTCGACAGAGAGTATTTCGACTATTCTCGATGAGCTTTCAAAGGATACAGAGATTGTATCAGGAAAGATAAATGAGACAGTTGAGATTTCTAATAGCCAGATTGAGTATATTGGTGTTACTCGTGAAAAGTTCGAAAGCATCAATACTGAGTTTGAGCAGTTAAATACTGACGTTTCAAGCGTTAGCGACAGCATGTGTGAGCTTAAAGAAAAGAACAACCAAATCGTTGAAGAGGTTTCTAGAGTATCCTCTACAATCACTAAGATTACTGATGGTTGTGGCGAGGCTGCGGCAAATACTGATAATACAGTTGAGCTTGTTGGCAGCTTTAAGAGTGTTTTAGATGATTTAGGTCAAAAAATTAATGAGTTAGGAGCAAATTAAAATGAGCATTAAAACGACTGACGTAAGAACATTACATAGAAATTACAAGGATTTCGATGGTAAAGAGGTAACAATTTCCGGATGGGTACGAAATATGCGTGATTCTAAGACTTTTGGTTTCTTAGTTCTTGCAGATGGTACATTTTTTAATCCTGTACAGGTAGTATTCACTCAGGAGAATATCGATAATTTCGACGAGATTAGACATCTCAATGTAGGCGCAGCCGTTTATGTAACTGGAAATGTTGTACTTACACCTGATGCAAAGCAGCCTTTTGAAATTCAGGCTACAAAGGTTGATGTTGAAGGACCATCTACTCCAGATTATCCTATTCAGCCAAAGCGTCATACTATGGAATACCTTCGTACACAGACACATCTTCGTGCTCGTACAAATACATTCCAGGCAGCTTTCAGAGTTCGTTCTCTTTGTGCTTATGCTATTCATAAGTTTTTCCAGGAGAGAGATTTTGTATATGTACATACACCACTTATTACAGGCTCTGACTGCGAGGGCGCAGGTGAGATGTTCCAGGTTACAACTCTTGATTTGAATAACATTCCAAAGAACGAGGATGGTTCTATTGATTACTCAAAGGATTTCTTTGGAAAAGCAACAAACCTTACAGTATCTGGCCAGTTAAATGGTGAGACTTATGCACAGGCTTTCAAGAATATCTATACCTTTGGACCTACCTTTAGAGCAGAGAATTCAAACACAACTCGTCATGCAGCAGAGTTCTGGATGATTGAGCCTGAGATTTCTTTTGCAGACCTCGAGGATGATATGGAGCTTGCTGAGGATATGCTTAAGTTTGTTATCAACTATGTACTTGAGCATGCAAAAGAAGAGATGCAGTTCTTTAACAGCTTTGTTGATAAGGGATTACTTGATAGATTAAATCATGTAGCAAATTCTGATTTTGGTCGTATCACATATACAGATGCAATCGCTGAATTGGAAAAGCACAATGATGAGTTTGATTACAAGGTAAGCTGGGGATGTGATCTTCAGACTGAGCATGAGAGATATCTCACAGAGAAGATTTTTGGAAAGCCAGTATTTGTTACTGATTATCCAAAGGAAATCAAGGCTTTCTATATGAAATTAAACGAAGATGGAAAGACAGTAGCAGCTATGGATTGTCTTGTTCCTGGAATCGGAGAGATTATCGGTGGTTCACAGCGTGAGGATGATTACGATACTCTTGTAAAGCGTATGCAGGAGTGTGGTCTTAAGGAAGAGGATTATGGCTTCTATCTTGACCTTCGTAAGTATGGTTCTTCTCGCCATGCAGGCTTTGGTCTTGGCTTTGAGAGATGTGTTATGTACTTAACAGGTATGGGAAATATCCGTGATGTACTTCCATTCCCAAGAACTGTTGGAACTTGCGAGTTATAATTTTGTGAGTTGATTTTAGTAGTACAGGAGATTAGTTATGAGTAAAATTACAATTCCTGAAGGTTACAAATCGCCTTTGAACCTCAAAGAAACACAAATTGCAATAAAAAAGGTAAAGGACTTTTTTCAGGCACAGCTTACAGCAGAGCTTAATTTGCACAGAGTAACAGCTCCACTTTTTGTTTCCCCTGAATCAGGTCTTAACGATAATCTAAATGGTGTTGAGCGTCCGGTTTCTTTTGGAATCAAGGAGCTTGATGATTCACCAGTTGAAGTAGTTCATTCTCTTGCAAAATGGAAGCGTATGGCACTTGGCCGCTATGAATTTGAAGTAGGCGAGGGTCTTTATACTGATATGAATGCTATTCGTCGTGATGAAGATACTGACAATATCCATTCAATTTATGTTGACCAGTGGGATTGGGAATGTGTAATCGAAAAGGCAGATCGTACTGAGGAAACATTGAAAAAATACGTAAAGAGCGTTTATGCTGCTCTTCGTGTTACTGAAAAATATGTTGCAAACAATTATGATTATGTACATTGTATTCTTCCTGAGGAAATTACATTTATTACAACTCAGGAGCTTGAGGATAGATGGCCTGAGCTTTCAGGTTCACAGCGTGAATACGAAGCTGCAAAGGAATACGGCGCAATTTTCCTTATGAAAATCGGTGACAAGCTCAGAAGCGGCAAACGTCATGACGGCCGTGCACCTGACTATGATGATTGGCAGCTCAACGGCGATATCATCATCTACTATCCAGTAAATGATATTTCTCTCGAGCTTTCTTCCATGGGTATCCGTGTTGACGAAGATTCCCTCAAAGAACAGCTTGAAAAAGCAGGTTGCCCAGAACGTGCAAATCTCCAGTTCCAAAAGGCAGTTCTTAATAAAGAGCTTCCATATACAATCGGCGGTGGAATTGGTCAGAGCCGTATCTGTATGTTCTTCCTCAGAAAGTGCCACATTGGCGAAGTTCAGTGCTCAATCTGGCCAGACGAGGACGTTCAGTTTGCGAAAGAGAATGGGATGATTATTTTATAAATTGGTAATATTTTGTAGAAATTAGAAGTTCCTCCTGTGAATGTATCGAACTCCAATTGTTAGATTTTCATGTTTAACCTTTTGGTGGGCGGTACAGAATTCATAGGGGGATTTTTTGAACGTTTACATTTTTATTATTAGCCATTGATAAGTTTTCAATTTTTATATTAATGCTGACAAGAAAATATGATATTGAAATGAGTAGACAGATTTTGTGTATTATATTTTGAATAGAAAAGTTTTATATTTTGAATAGAAAAGTTTTTTATTTACTTTAAAACTTTAGTGTGCTAAACTAATTCCTGTAAAGATGTTTGAAGAGCGTGTAATTATGACTTCTCGCTTTATTTTATAGATATTCTAGTTTGATTGGAGCGATGTTATGAACAAAAAACTTGAGACAGCGGAGATGGATGAGCTCTTAAGAGCTATTCTTAGTCTTAATACAGTAGAGGAAGCGTACGGTTTTTTTGAAGACCTTTGTACAGTGAATGAGATGGTTGCGATGAAGCAGCGTTTTGAGGTTGCAAAGATGCTTCGTGAAGAGCGTACATATCAGGATATTGCTGATGAGACAGGCGCTAGTAGTGCTACAATTAGTCGTGTGAATAGGGCACTCAATTATGGCAATGATGGTTATGATATGGTTTTGGCACGAATAAAGAAGTAGATGTTGGTTTTGGCATGAAATTTGGTGTGAGTATCGAAACAGATGTTGGATTCGATAATATTTAGTAGGGATGTGAAAATAGATAGTAGATGCGATAGGCATTTGATATTATTATAAGATGATGAATGTAAAGGTGTAGCAGAGATATTCTGTTGCACCTTTCTCTATTTTGGGGATTAACGTCGTAAAAATAAGCGCGGCGAGAGGTTGAGAACGACGGAATCGTAGTGCCACGATTGAAATAGTTGTAATCAGGGGGTTATGTAAGTGAGGATGAATTGTTTATTTCTTCTGAATCCTCAGTTTTGTCGATGCGGTCGCGGATGAAATTTTCAATCATTAATTTTTTAACGAAGACATCAAAGGAGAGTGAGCATAAGAATGCGAAATCCTGTAGGTCTTCCTTGTTTGATTCAGGTGAGTCTGGGAAAAAACTGCGGCTGTTATTATATTTTTTCATAACATCGCGCATTAAGTCCTTTGAAGCTTTGCCCTCCTGTAATACGACTTTTTCATAGATGTCGGAAAAGTTGAGAGCCGTATCTTCACCAAAGGCAATTTCATTGATTGGATCCAAAATTGACTTTATGTCGTGCATGGACATAAAGCTTTTCATATAATAGATAAAAATCAGGTTCATCACGTGGTCGCGAGAATATTTTTTCTTTTCAGGCGGTGGAAGCAACTGATTTTTTGTATAGTTATTAATCATGGTCTTAGTCATAGGCTTTTCCTCTGTGGTTTCTTGCACAGACCCCAGCTTTTGGTCTAAAAAGGTAAGAACCTGATCCATGTAAAGGTCAATATTTGGAACATCCTCAGGTTTGATGTAGTCCATTTTTGATAATTTATTTAATACATTTTTTAATCGAAGGTGTGACTTTGTCTTCATAGTGACTCCTTATAACTTATTTAAGTGCGATATATGTTGTAAGTTATATCTAGAAAATCCCACAATCTTGGTGAAATCATTTTACATTATAACATATGAAATTTGCATTTTGTATTTTTTAATTCGCAAAAAGTAGTAATTGATACTATGTGTCGGGGTTGATTTGTTATTGCATATGCCTGTTGTTGGGATGGTGAAAAAAAGTAACCATAAAATGAAGAAATCATTGATTTTGGGTTATTAGAGCAGATTGTAAATTAGGCTGTTTTGAAAATGGTAACCCAAAAATTGATAATTTTAAGTTTTTGGGTTATTGAAAATAATTCAAAATTTTGATGTATGCTGCAAAGGTGATGAGTTGATAACCCAAAATCTTTATTTTTTATGATTTTGGGTTATTAGAGTATAAAACATCACTAAATGAAAATGAAATATGTAACCCAAAAAATTCATTTTGAAGGCTTTTTGGTTATCATTTTGAAAACAGACTGTTTTAAAATGGTGATTTGATACCCAAAATCGCGTAATATAAAGATTTTGGGTTACTATGTAGTGAAAAATCATGTGTAAACTACTACCTATATATAGTGGACATATGCTTTATATTTTTTTGCTAATTTTGGTATAGCAAAAACGAGCGATATGAGATAACGAAAACGAGCGGTGTGAGATAACAAAACGAGCGGTATTACGTAGTGGAAATTGTGCATTATATCGTATCAATAATTTGATTCATTTCTACAAAAGAATTAAAAAGAAGATTCTAAAAAGACAAGAAAGTTATCGCAAAAAACAAGAAACGCTTGTTCTATTTATTGAAAAATATTACAATAATTTGAGTATACGTAAATCATAGTATTGGTATACATATAGCACCAAAAGATTTTTATGTATTACTATGAGGATGCTGTAATTGTGCAGGTTATCGCAGAGATACAATATATAAAAGAAAGTATGAGAATAATTTATGGATTTAAGTTTTTTAAATGACATGCAAAAAAAAGGAGTAACTACTACAGAAGGACCAGTGCTTATATTGGCAGGGGCTGGTTCGGGTAAGACCAGAGTTTTGACGCATAGAGTTGCTTATTTAATAGAAAAGGGAGTTGAGCCTTACAATATCATGGCAATTACCTTTACAAATAAGGCTACGCGAGAGATGCGTGAGCGAATTGATAATATTGTGGGGTATGGCTCAGATGCGGTATGGGTTGCGACATTTCATGCTTCTTGCGTAAGGATGCTTAGAATGTTTTGCGATAGAATTGGTTATGATCGTAATTTTACTATTTATGATACAGATGATTGCAAGACCTTGATGAAGGAGGTTTGCAAGTATCTGCAGATTGATACCAAGCAATTCAAGGAAAAGACATTTTTGAATGTTATTTCTTCTGCAAAAAATGAGTTGATTGGTCCTGAGGAATTTACAAATCGCGCGGGGAATGATTACAACATGATGCGCCAGGCTTCGGTGTATCGTGAATATCAGGCTAGACTTCGTCAGAACAATGCTTTTGATTTTGATGATTTGATTATGAAGACTGTTGAGCTTTTTAAGAAGGATCCAGAGGCACTTTTTTACTATCAGAACAAATTTCATTATATTATGGTTGACGAGTATCAGGATACAAACTCGGCACAGTTTGAGTTTGTTAGATTGCTTGCTTCGGGTAGGGAAAATTTGTGTGTTGTAGGTGATGATGATCAGTCGATATACAAGTTCCGTGGTGCTAATATTTACAATATTTTGAATTTTGAGCAGCATTTTCCCAATGCTACTGTGATAAAGATGGAGCAGAATTATCGAAGCACTGCCAATATCCTTGATGCTGCTAACAATGTCATTAAAAATAATGAAGGGCGTAAGGTAAAGGCTCTTTGGACGGAGGCTGCGGCTGGAGATAAAATCGAATTCAAGCAATTTGATTCGGCATATGAGGAAGCAAGCTTTGTTGCATCAAATATTTCGGCAAAGGTTTCTAGAGGTGATGCTAATTACAAGGATTGCGCTGTGCTTTATCGTACGAATGCACAGTCGCGTCTTATTGAAGAAAAAATGATTTATGCAGGTATTCCTTATAAGATTATTGGCGGTATAAATTTCTATAGCCGTAAAGAAATTAAGGATGTTTTGGCGTATTTGAAAACTATTGATAATGGTCGTGATGATATTGCGGTACAGCGTATTATCAATATTCCTAAGCGAGGTATAGGTGCAACTACAATCACAAAAGTGGTGAATTATGCCCATGAAAATGGTCTTAGCTTTTATGAAGCACTCGAAAAATGTAAGGATATCCCATCAATTGGCAAGGCTAGCGAGAAAATCTTAGGCTTTGTGGAGCTTATTAATCATTTCAAGGAGATATTAGAAAGAGAAAGTGTTTCCGCTTTGCTTGAAGAGATTATTGATAAAACTGATTATGTCGCAGAACTAAAGGCGGAAGGTACAGATGAAGCTAAAAGTCGTATTGAAAATATCGATGAGCTTATTTCCAAAGCTGTGACATACGAGCATGATACAAATGAACCTTCGCTTTCTGGCTTTTTAGAGGAAGTAGCACTTGTTGCCGATATTGAAAACTATGACGAGAATGACAACTATGTGGTGCTTATGACTTTACATGGTGCGAAAGGACTTGAGTTTCCGCGTGTTTACATGGTCGGTATGGAGGATGGTCTTTTTCCTGGTATGAGCGCGATTTATGATGGTGGCGGTGCTGATTCGGAGATGGAAGAGGAGCGACGTCTTTGCTATGTAGGAATTACACGTGCGAGAGAGCATCTTACAATGACCAGCGCTCGTATGCGTATGATTAGAGGTGAGACTCAGTTTTCGAAGATTTCTCGATTTGTAAAGGAAATTCCAGATGACTTAATTGAAGGCAATCTCTGGGAGCAGAAACCAAGGGAAGACTACACATCTACGCCAATAGGTGATTACAGTGTCTATAGAAATCCAAAGACTTCTGCACCAATCACGAAAATGAGTACAGACTATTCTTCAAATCCTTGGACCTCGGCTAGTAACACTAAAGCCGCAACCTCAGGTACCAAAATTGAAAAGAAGGATTTGGATTATATAATTGGTGACAGAGTTATGCATATCAAATTTAAAGAAGGTACAGTAGAGGATATCATCGACGAAGGCCGAGATTATGAGGTGACTGTCAATTTTGATGGTGCTGGAGTGAAGAAGATGTTTGCTTCTTTTGCAAAATTGAAGAAATTGTAAAAGGGAGCTTTTGTTTTAATTAGAAAAATATAAAGCCGCAATTTTGAGCTGTTTATGTTGGTACTTAGAAAAAATAGAATGTTGCTTTTTTGAGAAAATTATATACTAGATATAGTGGTTTATGATATAATTTTCTTAGATATTTAGGATGATTGGCAAGGAAAATTGCTGATATCCAGGGGCGTATATTTTTTTCTTGGGAGGGTCTATGAAGAAGTCTACTTTAAAAACAATTTTAATTGTGCTAGGTGTTATTTGCGTTTTAGCGGGTGTTGCATTTTTGATATATAAGTTCTTTTTTGCTGAAGAGGAAGAAGACTTCTTGGATGATATCGATGATGCCTTTGATGATTATGATGAGGATTTTGACGATATCGATATGTTTGATGACATGATGCTTGGTGACGAGTAGCCGGTGTATGGCGATGTTGTTGATGACATGATGCCTGGTGACGAGTAGCCGGTGTATGACGATGTTGTTGATGACATGATGTCTGATAATGATTAGCCTGTTTGAGGTGGAATGATAGATGGCAAAATTTGTCACAGATTCAGATATAATTAAGGTTTTTGTAGTTGCCCTTGCGAGATTTCGCAGGGGTATAACTTTTTTTGTGATAGTAGTTAGTTTAGTATTTGTACAGATTTTTAGTAAATAGATAACCAATAATTTGTTAGGAGAAATCATATGAAGCGTGGAGAAATCGTAGAAGGCAAAGTAATCAGTGTATCATTTCCAAACAAGGGAATCGTGGAGACTGATGAAGGAGATAAGCTGAGAGTAAAGGGTGTAATTCCTGGCCAGCGTGTTAAGGTCAGAGTGAAAAAATCCAGCAAGGAAAAGGCTCAGGGAATGCTTCTTGAGCTCCTTGAAAAGTCACCTATAGAAAAAGCGGAGCCATTTTGTCCACATTATGGGAACTGCGGTGGTTGCTGCTATCAGACATTAGAGTACGACAAACAGCTCGAGCTGAAGTCTTCTATGATAAAACAGCTTCTAGCACCAGTAATTGGCGAAGAAAAATTCAATAAAATTTTTGAAGGAGTTAAGGCAAGCCCTAAGCACTTTGAGTATCGCAATAAGATGGAGTTTTCTTTTGGCGATGAGTTTAAGGATGGTCCGCTTTCACTAGGACTCCACAAAAAGGGAAGCTTCTACGATGTCGTGACAGTTGAGAATTGTCAAAATATCGATGAAGACATGCGAAAGGTTTTGCGTGCAACCTTGGACTATTTTAAGAAATCAAATCAGACCTTCTATAAAAAGAATTCGCATGAGGGATATTTGCGCTATTTTCTCGTGAGAAAGGCGGCAAAGACTGGTGAGATTCTAGTGGATCTTGTTACAAGTACGCAGATTTCATATATCTACGAAATTGCTCTTTTAGAGGGCTGGAAGCAGGCTCTTTTATCAGAGGATTATGCAGGAAAAATTGCAGGAATTCTCCACACAAAGGATGATAAGGAATCCGATGCTGTATATGATGAGGGCACAGAAATTATTTACGGAAAGTCACTCTTTACGGAGCAGCTACTAGATTTATCCTTTACAATTTCACCTTTTTCATTTTTCCAGACAAATTCGCTTGGCGCTGAAGTACTCTACTCAACAGCACGTGAATTTATCTCAGAAAAAGCTGATGATGCCGAGGTTTATGACCTTTATTCCGGAACTGGCACGATTGCCCAAATCATCGCACCAGCAGCTAAGCATGTAACTGGTGTTGAAATTATCGAAGAAGCTGTCGAAGCAGCTAAAGAAAATGCTAAGCTCAACAATCTTACAAATTGTGATTTTATCGCTGGCGATGTGCTAAAGGTTCTTGATGACATAGAAGAAAAGCCAGATTTTATTATCCTCGACCCACCTCGCGATGGCATTAACCCAAAGGCTCTCGACAAAATCATATCATACGATGTAGAAAGTCTTGTTTATATCTCCTGCAAGCCAACATCGCTTGCTCGCGACTTGGAGGTGTTTTTAGAGCGTGGGTATGACGTGAAGCGAGTGTGCTGCGTGGATATGTTTGCGGGGACTTATCACGTTGAGACGGTATGTCTTTTGTCCAAACTTCGTGAAGCAAAGCATCATGTGAGTGTGAAACTGGATATGGATGAGATGGATATTACTTCGGCAGAGAGCAAGGCTACATATGAGGAGATTAAGAAGTATGTGGCTGAGCATAAT
>JAZLJM010000037.1:0-12964 GCA_045617805.1 Pseudobutyrivibrio sp. | reverse complement strand
GATGTGAAAAATCTAGCAAAGGACTTGTCGAATTTTCTAAGCTCACTTTAGAGCAAAAATGTAAGTATGGATGGCACGAGCCACAGAATTTGGGAATTCTAAGAAGCTTATAGAGCTGTCCGCCCCAAAAGGACATTTTTAAAAATTTGGCTAACCTCGGGAAGACACCATATCTGCGGGACTTACTATGCTGGATTTTAGGATTTTACAGATTTGCAAGCACAGGGGTATGTATCAATAAGAACCAGCCAGGGCATATTACATTAAGAAATTATAGTGTCGCAGAAAACAGGTGGTGGGGGATGGGCGAAGAGGGATAAGTTGAAATTGGCTAGAGAATATTGTTAAAAAATTTTAGGTTTCAAAAAGCATACTGGCAAAAAAATAGCTACCTAAAACTTAATTCCCCAATTAAGTCTTAGGTAGCCATATCCCCTTACGAATCCCCTAAAAAAGACATTTTCATTGCTACATGTTGTCTTCGGATTTCTTACAAGGGATATTATAACCGCAAAAACGAAATAAATAATGAACAAATTGTGAACTTTAGTGTTCACAGTTATAATTGTGACTAGTATTATTGTTCAATTGAATGATATAATGTTTTTAAATAGTTTTTCGGAGGTTAATATGGAAAAAATAGCGAGCTTTACAATTGACCATAATAAATTACAGCCTGGAATTTATGTATCTAGAAAGGATCATATCGGTGCAGAGGTTATTACTACCTTTGATTTGAGGCTTACATCACCAAATGAAGAGCCTGTTATGAATACAGCCGAGATTCATACAATAGAGCATCTTGCTGCAACATTTCTTCGTAATCATAAGGATTGGGCAGATAAGACAATTTATTTTGGCCCTATGGGATGCCGCACGGGATTTTATTTGCTTCTTGCAGGAGACTTGGAATCAAAGGATATTGTTGCACTTATGATTGAGATGTTTGAATTTATTCGCGATTTTAAGGATGAGGTACCTGGTGCTTCTCCAAAGGATTGTGGTAACTACCTCGATATGAATCTTGGTATGGCAAACTATATTGCAAATCGTTATCTTTCAAATGTGCTTTATGACATCAAAGAAGAAAGACTTGTTTATCCTCAATAGATAAACAAGTCTTTGAATTTTAAACCTTGTCTACGAAGTCTGCTACAGCATTCGTAAGCTTTGAAATTGTCTGCTTTGCCTCCTTTTCGGAGGCTTTTTTTGTATAATAGTAAAATTTAATTTTGGGTTCAGTACCAGATGGTCGACATGCAAACCAGCTTCCATCTGTCATTTTAAAAATCATAGCATTTTGTGGCGGAATATCCTCATAGCCATGTAGATAATCAATCACTTTTACCACTGCAAAATCGCCCATGCTGTCGATTTTGCCTTCACGGAAGTTCTTCATTATTTGGCTGATTTTTTCCTGACCGTCCTTGCCCTCTAAAACAATTGATACTTGATTTTCTGCATAATAGCCATACTTCTCATATAAATTGTTTAAGACCTCGAGTAAGGATTTGCCCTGCTTATAATAATATGCAGCCATCTCAGTCAAAATCATTCCAGCAGCTATGCCATCCTTGTCACGTACTGCAGCATCAGGCGCACAGCCGATACTTTCCTCATAACCAAAGAAATAACTATAGCCGTTCTTTTCAAGCTCAGGAATTTTTCCACAAATATTTTTAAAACCTGTTAAAGTCTCAAAGACTTCTATTCCATAATCTTCACAAATCGCTCTTCCAAAATCACCTGTAACAATCGATTTTATCATCGCACTCTTCTTAGGTAAAAGGTTGAGCTTGGATTTTGTCATTGCAAGATAGTAAATTATCAAAGCACCCGTCTGGTTTCCATTTAATGCAATATACTCACCTTGCGCATCCCTAATCTCAATCGCCATACGGTCTGAATCAGGATCTGTTGCGATGAGTATTTCGGCTTTATGCTCTTTTCCAAGCTTTTCTGCAAGCTCAAAGGCTTTGGGATTTTCTGGATTTGGATATGGTACAGTAGTAAAATCTGGATCTGGGTCCTTCTGCTCGGACACCAGTAAAAAATTCTTGAAGCCTCGCATTTTTGCTGCTTTTTGCATAGGAATACTTCCTGCACCATTTAATGGGGTATAAACCACAGGCACATCAAGTGCAAGCTGTGAATCCTCTAAAAGTGCCATTGAATTCACATACTCAAGATACGCCTCATCCATTTCTTCTGTAAGCATAACAATCGAGCCATCCTGTAATCCCTCTGCAAGTGGCTTTTTCTTGAAATTATCAAAAAGAGAAAGTGCCTTTATCTCTTTTAACATTCCATCACTTACTTCACCAGAAATCTGTGCGCCATCCTCCCAGTAGACTTTATAGCCATTGTACTCCTTAGGATTGTGACTTGCTGTCATATTAATTCCTGAAACAGTACCTAATTTTCTGATTGCAAAGGATAACTCTGGAGTCGGACGAAGTGAAGGAAAAAAATATGCCTTTATGCCATTTCCTGCCAAAATCTCTGCTGCAAGCTCAGAAAATTCTTTTGAAAAATATCTACAATCGTAGGCAATAACAACGCCACTATCCACATTTTTTCCAGACTTTAGTATATAATTTGCAATGCCCTGGGTTGCTCGTCCCACAGTAAATTCATTCATTCGATTACAGCCCGCTCCGCAAATTCCGCGCAGTCCCGCAGTACCAAATTCTATCTCCTGATAAAATCTATCAGTTATCTCAGCCTCATTTCCTTCAATTGCAAGTAATTGCTCATACAAAGGATGTGCCTCATCCAATTTTTCTCGCCAAATCTGATACTCACTAAATGCTTCTGCCATAATCTATTCTCCGTCTATACTGTAAAATTAATTTTGTCGCCCGAATGACTTTCTGAAATCTTACTCCAATCGAGATTTTTAAGCTGCTCAATCAAATCCTCCTCTGAAGAAGCTTCAATTGTAGTACGCTTAACTGACTCATCCTCGCTATTTGTCTTCTTGGCTTTTTCCTTTTTCTCAGCATCCTTTTTAGCTTTAGCCTTCTGTTCCTTTGCAGCTTCAATTCTTTCCTTTTGCTTTACAGAGGATTTTTCAAGCTCAGCAAAAATCTTCATGCTTCCATCATCGCCTATAGCGATAGTAATTTTGTTAATTGAACCTTCAGCACCATTAGGGAATCCGTATTCCTCATTGATGCGCTTGCACATCTTAACAGCACCCTCTACGCCCTGCATTTTTTCATTGGCATACTTTTCATCATTCGCCATTCTCTCAAGCTCTGCACTTGAAAAAATTACGGAAAACTCTTTACTGCCCGAGCCTGCAAGATTTCGCATATCATCAGTACTATTTCCAACCATAAAATCATAATCGCCATACTTTTCACGTAGGGTTGCGAGGAAATCCTGAGCCTTTTTCGAAAGCTTCGCCTCATTTTTTGCACTGATTCCGGATGCCGACTTATCTGTTCCGTAAGCCTTTGCATCATCCTTTACATACTCAGCTACTGCATCATTTTTTGATTTTGTATTTTCTAAATTGTCAGCTTTTGATTTAGCTGCTGTCTTCGGAAAATAATCTTTATTACTATAAAGATTTGCAACATCATTAACATTCATACTCATAATTCACTCCTCCTTGAGTCTTTCAATGAAATCCTTTTCATCAAATCGACATCTCGCCGATATGTAATATCTCGTATTGTATATCGGCAGAAAAATTTATTAATAAAGAAATCTAATTGTCAAAAAAATGTGTCCTCTACTTTTTTATTCCAAGCTTACTTTTATCAATCATATTAAGCTTTGTCGATACAATAAGAAGTTCAAGCTGCATGCAATATCCATTCAGCATTGGTGTAAAGTATCCAAGCACAGTTCCAAGAACAATCGCCAGTGAATAATAAGTATCTGGCACACCGCAACCAGCCATCATAATCGGCATTACAGCAAATGCACTTCCTGGAATCGGTGGTGCAGCAATTGCGATAACTACTGCCAAAAATGCAATTTTAAAAATAAAGCTACCATCAATTGGAATATTAGACAAATCACCAAGTCCATAAACTGTAGCACCTAAAAAGGTTGCGCCGCAAGGCATATATGCAACAAGACAAAGTGGAATCGAAAAATCCACAAGATTTGTATCAATTCCGAATTTCTCTTTACAGCATTTGATGTTTTCCTGTAAAGCGCTGACCTGAGAACTCGTAGCCAGATTAATCAAAGTTGTAGGCCACTGCATTTTAAACAGCTTCAAACCAGATATACCTGTAACAAGTCGAACTCGAATAAGCACAAATCCTACTACTGCCAATGAACCTACTACAAAAATAATTACAACCTTATATACCTCTGTTAATCCATCCTGCTCTTCAAGCAATAGATTGAGGATTCCGAAATACACGATTAATGGTAACAGCTTGCAAATCACAGCCATCATCTGATTGAAAACATCCGAAATTTGCACCATAGCATCATTAACCTTTTCAGATTTTTTACCCATCATCAAAAGAACTGCGCCAAGGAAAACAGCGAGCACAATAACCTGTAAATCATTATCTGTCAAGAAGCAGTCAACAAGATTGTCAGGAATAATATCAAGCACCAACTGTAGCACCTGGCTAAATACATTTTCACCAGAATTTTTCACTGTCGAAACCGGATACAGCAAACACGCTAAAACCGACGAAGAAACTGCTGCAAACAGATACGTAAATCCAGAACTCGACACTAGCTTTTTACCCATTTTTCCCAAAGTCGCAGAATTACCAACACCCGTTATTCCAGTAATTACTGAGAAAAATACCAGGAACGTTGCCACCTCAGAAATAATAGTAGTCATCTTTGTAAAGATAAGATTTACTATGTCATCCTTAATAAACGAAAGCGAATCAGGTGCTATTATTCCAATCAATGTTCTTGTCAAAAGTGCAATCACTACCGCCAACAGAATATTCATCATCATCTTATTTTTCTGTGGCTTTTGCTCAGCTTCAACCGTGATATAGTTCTTTCTCAAATGACGGCTGTAGTAATATGCAGGCTCAGAGCCATACATTGAAAGAATGCTTTTTGAATAAAGCAATTCCTCATCGTCTACCTGAATTGGATTCTTTTCATCTCCATTAACTCTGAATTCAAAATATGAAGATTTAAAGGTTTTGTAATAAACAAATTTGCATTCCGTCTCAGTTCCATATGCCACCTGCAAATGCCTTAAAACTTCCTCAATCTGCAATACAGTTTTATCTACAGCATATTGTCTTTTGGCATTTACATTTTTTTGATATAGCTGCCCACACAACTGACTGATATGAACAATACCTTCATCCGTTAATTGAAACATTTCATCAAAATAAATCATAATACCGCCCCCTTAATACATCTATCTTAACACAAAAAAACTGCATGAAATCAATTCACACAGTTTTATCAAACTTTTTAACTATTTTTCTATAGTCTGCTAACAACTACCATACTAAATCGGTAGCCTTTGCTATTTTCTTATTCACAACCATCTCGTGAGTTCTTCCATTTCTAAAACGTACCACACGATTTGCCATTTTGGTAATCTCCTCATTGTGCGTTACCATCACAAGTGTTGTTCCCGAATCAACAACTTTTTCAAAAGCTGATAGCACTTCAATACTTGTCTCATAATCTAAAGCTGCTGTAGGCTCGTCAGCAAAAATTAGTTTAGGTCTTTTAACTAATGCACGCGCAATTGACACTCGCTGTTGCTGTCCGCCTGACAATTGTGATGGATAATTATCTTTCTTATCTGAAAGTCCCACTAGTTCAAGTGCTTCTTCACTATCCATCGGATCATCAACAAGCTCAGCAATCAAATCCAAATTCTGCTTTGCCGTCAAATTAGGCATAAGGTTATAGCTTTGAAAAACAAAACCAATATTTTTTCGTCTGTATTCGGTAAGCTCTTTCTTGGTAGCCTTTTCAAGATTCGTTCCCATAAATGAAAACACACCTTCATCAGCAGACTGCATTCCACCTATGACATTCAAAAAAGTTGTTTTTCCACATCCGGACTCACCAAGAATCACAAGGAACTCACCTTTAATTACATCTAAATTAATGCCTTTCAAAACCTTTGTAGATATACCACCATTTTCAAAAGTCTTTTTTATACCGCGAGCTGAAAGAATTACTTCTTTTTTTCTATCATCAGTATCAATATATTCCCCCTCAGAAATATACATGGATACCATCATAACTAATATCTGATATGTATTGATCTCATCATCAGAAAATGTATCTGCATTCTTCATAAAAAGAATACAGCCACCACCATTTTCCTCAAAAGGCACAGCATACATAGCCTTTACATCAAGCTCTTTAAAACGGTCAAAATCTGCTGCAAAATCATCTGAATTTTGAGCATCAGCGCAAACAGGAGAATTTGTTTTTATACATTTACCTATTATCCCTTCACCAACATACGCAACCTCTGAAGCAAGCTCTATCGGACATATCCAGTAATAAGGAAAAACTTCATCAGAATCCTTTTTTCTTTTATACCAAAGAGATACATAATCAGCCTCTGAGCACTCAAGCAAAATCTTAGCTCCTTCTCTTAAGGCTCTGTCATAATCCCTATATGTATGAATTACATTAAGAAGCTTTCCAATGTTTTTGAAATAATCCATATTAGTCAATTCCATAGTCCCCTCCAATTAAACAACGGCTTCCAAATAACATTTCTGCCAATATACACCCTCACAATTTCTTATCATTATATTATAATAGACCTAACTTGAATCTGCACTTTTTCAATAAATATTTCATACATTTTATTACATATTTAAAAAATCAGCCTAAAAAAAAAACAGTAGGACACATATCAAATATATATCCTACTGTTAATCATTTTTATTTACTAATACTTGTAATTACCATACTCGAAGTCTATTCTCCGGTGCAGTATACATTGGGTCGCCTTCTTTTATTCCGTATGCATTTACGAATTCTTCAAACTGCGAAATATTTACATTTGCTCTAAGACAATTTGGCGCATGAGGATCTGTTTTTAATCTATTTATGGCTGTTTCTCTTGTAATAATGCCTGCCCAGACTTGCGAATTCGTATCAAAAAATTCTTTATAATCTACAGCTTCTCCTGCAGCTTCATATTGATGCAATACATCAAGAGCTAATGACATACCACCTAAATCAGCTACAGTTTCACCTATTACTAAGTCTCCATTTACACACATATCATCAACGAGTGCATACTGCTCGTAGCGTTTACCCACCTCTTCAGTAAGCTTTGTAAATGCCTCCTTATCTTCTGGAGTCCACCAGTTTTTCATATTTCCATCTTTGTCATACTGGCTTCCAGTGGTATCAAATCCATGTGTCATTTCATGTCCAGCAACAGCTCCCAAACCGCCATATTTCTGTGCAAGCGAAGCATCCTTCGAATACACGTTTCCCTGTAAAATTGCTGCTGGGAACATTATCATATTTAAATCTGGTGAATAACATGCATTTACAGTATTAGCAGACATTATGATTCCCCAAGCACTTTTATCCATTGGCTTGCCTATCATTGCCAAACCTTCTTCATCCTTAAATTCTTTGAGCGCTAAATACATGCTAAGCAAATCACCATTACCCAAATTCAATTTAGAATAATCACAATTAAGTTTATCTGGATAACCAACAGCAACAGCCATATTATCAAGCTTTTCAATAGCTTTATCTTTTGTTGCCTTTTCCATCCATTCCTCATTCTGGATTCTTACACGTAATGCCCCCATAAGCTTCTTAATGATTTGTTCTGCATCATCTTTCATTTGTGGTGAAAAATATTCGTCAGCGTACACCTTGCCTACAACTTCGTCAATATTATTTGAAACAAAATTATATGCTTGCTCATCAATTGGTTTCATTCCCGTGCTTCCTGAAATAGAATTTACCCATTCATTATATATATTATATGATTCTGCATCAGTGTACATTGAAGCAAGCGAAAGTAAACTAAGGATTCCTTCTGCCTTAATCATCTCAATATTTTCATCTGTATATAATGTACCCAAAGCCTTAAAATATTCTGGCTGATCGATAAGAACTTTTTCAATATCCGCCTTATTATACATTTTCAATACTCTTTCAATTGGATACCCATTCATAAGAGCAATTAACTCATCTTTGGTAAAACAATTATATATCAATTCACGATAATCAGCACGATATGATACTTCTGTAGGATATATATATTCAGAAAGCTTCTCTTCCCACTTGTACTCATTCTCAATCATTTTCGCAGCTTCAACTTCTGAATAACCATACTTTAACAACAATTTATTATATAAAGTGTGATAAGCATTATAATAAATATCTCCTAACTCAGTCCTTTTTTATACTCTGCAGAATCGTCGAGATTAAGAGAAGGAGCCTGCATAGCCGCAATCATATTTGGGGTATTTTTACTATCAATCGTCACTTGTAAATTTACAGAAAGAACTCTGTCACGAATTATTTTATTTTCTTCAGCTAAAGCAAAAATATCCTCAACTGTTTTTGCCTGTTCAATTTTTTCGATATATGGAATTATTGTAGCCCATCCCGATTTGTTTCTCGCATCCATATCCATATATCTTGAATACATTTCATATACCATTTTTACATACTGGCTATCCGAAGCTTCAGCATATTCTTTAGTTAATAATTTCTTTGTATCAGCCTGAGTTTGTTCTGCCATTTCAGATAACGCTGTATAATTCGAATAACCTGGCTTAAGCTCTTTATTCTTCAAAAAATCATAATTAGCATAAATGAACATATCCTCTTGTGGAGTTGGACGTTCTCCTGGAACATTCGCTTTTATTTGGGGATTCGGATATACAATCGTAGTCGAACTTTTATCAGCCGAAAATAATGAATTAGCATATGCTGTATTCACATTGAATCCTGCCAAGCCTATTGACAAGACTCCAATTGTCACTGACATAAATAACGCCATAAATCGTTTTCTCATGATTACTCCATCCTTTCGTGTATAAATATTCTGTCGCTCTATCTTTTCATATATCGATTAACACTACACAATATTCTTACACAATCATATCAACATTAGTTTCATGAAGCAATATTTCGGCAATCAAATTCACAGTATTTTCAACAATTCCTTCATATCCTTCTCAATTAACCCCGATATGCTGCCTTGTTGTCTTTATCCCTCAATTTTAAAATCACTTCATCCATCATTTCCATACTAAACTTCATATTTCATAGGCACAAACTTGATTCCATCACTTTCACATACATCATCCATTTGAACAAAACCAAGCTTCTTATATATTTCAAGTGCATAAATTGAAGAATTTACAGTAATCTCCTTGCAAGTATTATTTTCTAAAACTGCATTCCACAAGCTGCGCCCTATGCCTTTCCTATGAAAATTTCCATCTACAAAAAAGAGTGCAATATGCTTCCCCTCATTTCTTGTAGCCATAATTCCAATCAATTTTTCATCTTCATAGGCCCCATACGCATGAAGTGTTTTTAAATACTCCTTTGAATGAATCGCATCCCAAAACGCTTGCTTCCCTGAATCCGGATATTGAACTGCCTCATATTCACAAAACACATCCCACACTAATGGCAGTGCTTCTTCAATATTTTTTATCTCTTCAATCGTCATTTTTATCATCCTTCAAACAAAATGTTATTTACCTGCTCAGTAACCCAAAGCTCATCTTCTGTTTCTTCGAATTCATAACTATCAATAATCGCTTTATCATGCTTTTTCAAAACTTCTGTGTACCCCTGCGCCGTACTCTTTTTCTTTGGAAATCGAATCTTAGAATCAAAGAATTTTTTTAGCTTAAAGCCGCACTTACCACATATCGTATTCCAATCATCCTTCGTATAAAATTTGATATGTCCATCCTTTTTAAGCTGCATATAATCATCAACAAATCTGGTCGTATCACATTCATTAGGTCGTGGATCTGATAAAAAGAATTTCCCGCCAGGCTTTATTACCCTTGCTACTTCCTGCATACTCTTATCAATCTCAGGAAAATGATGAAGCGCATATCTTGTAACCACCAAATCAAAAGCTTTATCTTCAAAAGGAAAAACTGTCCCATCATAGGAAATAAACTCTAAGTTAGTTAATCCCTCTTTCGTAGCTTTATCTTTATTACTCATAAGAGTATCGGTCACGATATCGAGACCTGTCACACTAACATTTGGATTTTCTTTTGCAAGTGCAAATGTCAAATATCCACTTCCGCATCCTAAATCCAAAATCTTCATTCCAGGCTTAATTTCAACAAAGCTTAAAATATCTCTCAAATGACTTTCATCCTGAGTCTGTTTATTATAAAATTCAGCTTCTTTAAAGCTTGCCTCAAAACCATTTCTGGTTGCTTCTATACTCATAAAAAGTCAACCTCCTACTTCATCTTAAAATCCGTTGTAATCGATAGCTTCTGTTGGAATAAGATATTGTTCCATTTCTTTACAGACAGCTTTAAGCTTTTCCAAAATAGAGTTCTCTCCTTCTCTGCTTTTTACTATGGAAATCTATTTTAAATAGCGTTAATGCATTATACTGCATTTGATCTGTCAAAAATTATATTTACACATATTTATCATTAATATTCACTAATCATTTCAAATATCCTCAAAAATACAACCTTGCAATTATCTTATCAATTCGCTTTTTCTGCTTATCCAAAGAATTCTTTTTGGCGCCCGTATTTGTTATCACTACTGTTCCTAAACTCTTAACACCTGCCGTTTTAAAAAACTCCTTCGTTGCTCTAATAGCACCACCTGTTTGTCCAAAAAGTTTTGCAAAAACCAAAGGCGTGTGACAGGCAGTAATAAAAAGATATTTTTTCCCCTGAAGCCTTGGTTTAGGAAACTTATCAGTCTCCTCCATAGCTGCACCTAAAAGTCTATCAAACAAATTCTTTACTACGGCTGGAACATTTGCCCAATATACCGGTGCAGCCAAAATAATCAAATCAGCGTCCTTAATTTTATTTGTAATCTCTGCCATATCATCTGATTGAAATACGCACTCGCACGTTTTTAAACACTTTCTACACCCCTTGCAATAATCAATATTCTTTTCATAAAGATTAATGTATTCTACTTCATATCCAGCCATTACCAATTTTTCACTAGCATATTTTAATAAAAGCGTAGTAAATCCTTTATCTCTAAAGCTTCCCTGTAAGGCAACTGCCTTTCCTTTATTATTACACATAAACTATCTCCTTTGTTAATTAAACTCATAAGTTTAATTAACAACATTTTGAGAAATTTGTCAAGCTATAAAAATCTTCTTTGTTCCAGCAGTCACCTCTTAATATAATCCTTATAATTTCAAATAAGGACCTCCCGATTTCTCAGGAAGCCCTTATTTACATTTTCAGATATTTAATTTCAAATTCATTTAGCCTACAATGCTTTTTGGGGACAATTCTTTACGCATTCAAAACACAAAATGCATTCTGTCCCATTTTTTCTTTTTCTCGAATTATCTGTTATATCTACATCCATAGGACATACTTTTTTACACCTACCACAATCAATACACTTGGTCTTATCGCACTTAATCCTAAGAAGCGAAAAATAACTCATTGGCTTCAAAAAGACTGTAACTGGACATATATACTTGCAAAAAGCTCTATTATCTTTAAATGTATACGCCAGAATAATTCCTACAAGATAATACAAAATATTACCTATGAGAAAAGCGAAAAACATTATCCTTTCCATATTTGTTGCACCAACAAAAAATAACAAAGCCACAAATATAAAAGAAGCTGCAAATGTAATGTACCTTATCCAGCCTATTTTCTTCCTTGGCTGCTGTGGTGTCTTATATGGTAGAAAATCCAACACCATGGCAGTCCAGCATGCATAACCGCACCATCCTCTACCAAATATTAATGGCCCAAATATTTTTGCTACTGCATAATGAATGGTTGCTGCTTCGAATACACCTGTAAATAAATAATACCAAAAGCCTTCTATCTGCATATTTTCATTACCAATAAGACCTAAATATATCAGCATATATAGACCTATCAACAACTGCGCAACCCTTCTGGCATTTTTATAATTCTTAATATAAAGAACTATTCCTAATGCAACAGAACAACCAATATAACTAAAATTGAATAAATAAAATATATTATCTAATGCCAGCCAACACGATATTGCAACAGTCTCAAAAATAAGCAGTAAAAGAGCTGGCAACCAGTACTTTTTCATTATCAAAAATCTCCTTCATATCACCTGTATAACACAATAAAATAATGGCTTTCAGATTTTTAGAGCCATATTGGAGCCAAAGGTAATTATTCGTCCACTTTCTACATACAAGAATAGACGATTGAACTAAAATTTATTATTCATCATTAGAACTATAAAATTTCAATTTTATCATCCCTACAAACTGAAATTTTCGAGTGCTTTATATTTATCTAAATAAATTTTACATCTGCTTCTCGCAATTTCTTAAAATATTTTTCCTTGTTTTTAATGAACATTGTTCCGATAGCTGTTTCGTTAACTATTACACTATAACCTTCTTTTATAGCCCCTAATGCAGTCAAGGCTACACATCCTCCACCATCGACACCTACAACTTCAACACATTCGATATCATGTTCTTTCAAGAAATCATTAAGTTTAGGATTACTAAATGCGTTTCCCGTATATTTTGTAAATGCATAATCAGATGCAATACGAAGATTGCTCACTAATTCCACTTCTTCCGTTCCTTCATAAGCCTGAAATGGTGCAAACTTATTTATTAAGTTTTTCTTCATCACATTTTTTATATAAATAACCATGTTACTTTCATTTGCATCAATAACTTCATTTACTGCTTGAATCAGAATTTCATTATCATAGTTAAAATATGTAGCATGTTTTTCTCCAACACATATATTTTGCATATCAATCACCAACAATGCTTTTTTCACTTTTCTTT
>JAZLJM010000036.1:0-20656 GCA_045617805.1 Pseudobutyrivibrio sp. | reverse complement strand
AGGATAACTATTAACTTAAAACCAATGTAGATGAGATGGAAAGGGATTATCCCAGGTGTCTCAGATCATCTATAAATCTATAGAAAGGGATAAGTGCATAACCATCATTTTTATTGGTCATACACTTATCATACGAGGAAGCATAGATATGAAAATTGGATTTGTATATGCTGGTCAGGGCTCGCAGTATGTGGGGATGGGTCAGGATTTTTACGATAGATTTGAAGAGTATAAAAATAGTGTTGATTTGGCGCAACGACTGCTAAAAAAGGCTGCGGTTGATATAAAAGCTCTTTCTTTTAATGGTCCAAAGGAAGAATTGGATGAGACAAGGAATACGCAGCCTGCAATGGTTGCCTTTGCAGTTGGCGTAACAAATCTTTTGAAAAAAGCTGGGATAAAGCCCGAATATACTTTTGGGCTTAGTCTGGGAGAATATTCGGCACTGTATTGTGCAGGGGTTTTTGATGAAGCGTCAGTAATTGATATCGTTGCAAAAAGAGGGAGCTTTATGCAGGAGGCATCGTATGGTCTTGATGTAAAAATGGTTGCAGTGTTAGGGCTTGAAAAAGAGATTGTGGTTGAGTGCTGCAAAAAAGCAACTGCAGATTTTGATGGTACCAAGGTTGTTTCGGCTGTTAATTTTAATTGTCCGGGGCAGATTGTTGTATCTGGCGAGACACAAGGTGTTGAGCGTGCTTGCGAATACTTGAAGCAGGCAGGAGCTAAGCGAATTATGCCACTTAATGTCAGCGGACCATTTCATACAAAGCTTATGAGTAGAGCTGGAGAAAGATTGGTTAAAGAACTTAAAAAAATTGAACTAAAGCCGATGCAGGCAAAGGTAATTTTTAATTGCTTGGGGAGAGAAAAAGAGGATGAAACGATTGATGAGCTTTTAGAAAAACAGGTTCAATCTCCTGTGTATCTGGAGGATTCTATCAGATATATGGGCAAGCAGGGGGTGGATACTGTTGTTGAAATTGGACCAGGTAAAACGATTAGCAAGTTTATCAAGAGAACGCTACCGGATATGCGGGTTTTATCAATTGAAACTGTAGAGGACTATGAAAGAGCTGTAGCAGAGCTTTTGGCATAGTAGAAAAATATGCGTGAATATTTTGTAGAAATATTTGATAGATTAGGTGGCAACTCTTTTGAAGTATTTTTTGTAAAGGAGCAAATATGAGTGTAGCACTAGTGACTGGAGCGAGCAGAGGTATAGGAAGTGTGATTTGTGAATATCTGGCAAAAGCAGGATACGATGTAGCGGTTGGATATTCAGGAAATTCTATAGGTGCTTTAGAGACTGTCGAAAAGGTGAAAAAATGTGGACGAACTGCGGTAGCTTTTAAGGCGGATGTGGCAAATGCTGAAGAAGTTGTGCAGATGATAAAACAGGTCAATGAAGAGCTGGGGACAGTTGAAGTGCTTGTTAATAATGCAGGCGTTACAAAGGATGGCTTGCTTTTGAGAATGAGCGAGGAGGATTTTGATACAGTCGTTGATACAAATCTTAAAGGAACATTTTTGTGTACCAAAGCAGTGCTGAAAAGCATGTTGAAAAACAGATGTGGCTGCATCATAAATGTTTCATCTGTGGTAGGTCTGATGGGAAATGCAGGACAGGCAAACTATGTTGCCAGTAAAGCAGGTATTGTTGGTTTTACAAAAGCAATTGCAAAAGAATATGGTGCAAAGGGTATCAGGGTAAATGCAGTTGCGCCAGGCTTTATTATGACAAAAATGACAGAAGAGCTGCCAGAGTCTGTGAAGCAGAAATATCTTGAAGGTATTTCACTAAAGCGATTTGGGACGGCTGAGGATATCGCAAAAGTAGTTAGTTTTTTGGCTGGCGATGCTGCCTCTTATATCACGGGGCAGGTGATAACAGTTGATGGTGGTATGTATTGTTAATAGTTTTACGAAATCTGGATGAAGTATATATGGATTTTGATTAGGAGAGAAAGATGAGACGAGTTGTAATAACAGGTATGGGTACAGTTAATCCAATCGGAAACAGTGTGAAGGAAACCTGGGAATCAGTAAAAGCATCAAAATGTGGCATTGGTGAAATAACACATTTTGACGCCTCTGAGCTTAAGGTAAAGCTGGCGGCTGAGGTCAAGAATTTTAATGCAGAAGAAATACTTGGTGCCAAGGAAGCTAAGAGAATGGATGTTTTTACACAGTATGCTGTTGCCGCGGCAATAGAAGCTTTTGAGGATTCGGGGCTTGATATTGAAACAGAGAATGCAGATAGATGTGGCTGTATCGTATCAAGTGGAATTGGTGGACTTTCTACAATTGAGGTTGAACATTCTAAAGGACTTGAGAAGAGCTTTAACAGGATATCGCCTTTTTTTATTCCGATGACGATTGCAAATATGGCGGCAGGGCAGATTGCGATTAGATTTGGCTTGAAAGGAATGTGCTCGAGTGTTGTTACAGCATGTGCAGGTTCAAATAATGCAATAGGTGATGCTTTTCACAGAATTCGCGATGGCTACGAGGATATTTTTCTTTGTGGCGGAGCAGAGGGCGTTATAAATGATTTGGCAATCGGTGGTTTTCAATCTATGAAGGCACTATCGACAAGTACAGATGTAAATCGTGCTTCGATTCCCTTTGATAAGGAACGTCATGGCTTTGTAATGGGCGAGGGCGGTGGAATTCTTGTGCTTGAGGAATATGAGCATGCAAAAAAGCGTGGTGCAAAAATCTATGCAGAGCTTGTAGGCTATGGCGCAAATTGTGATGCATATCATATGACGGCACCTAATCCAACGGGTGAGGGTGGTGCTAAATGTATGCAGCTTGCAGTAAAGGATGCGGGTCTTAAGCTGGAGGATGTCGACTATATCAATGCACATGGAACCTCGACTTCATTAAATGATTCTGGCGAGACGCTTGCTATTAAAACAGCTTTTAAGGAGCATGCAAATAAGCTTATGATAAGCTCGACAAAATCAATGACAGGTCATCTTTTAGGTGGAGCTGGAGCAGTCGAGGCGATAATTACAGTGCTGGCTTTGAAAAATGGTTTTGTCCCAGCGACGATTAATTATCAGGTGCCAGATGAAGCGTGTGATTTGGATTATGTTCCAAATGTGGGAAGAAATGTTTCTATAAAGGTTGCCCTGTCAAATGCGCTGGGCTTTGGCGGTCATAATGCAAGTCTTGTTTTTAGAAAGGTTTAAACTATGGAATTAAGTGCAGTGGAGATAAAAAAGATTTTACCTCATAGATATCCATTTTTGCTTGTGGATAAGGTATACGATTTAAAGCCTGGCGAATATGCTAAGGGAATAAAATGTGTAAGTCAAAATGAGATGTATTTTATGGGACATTTTCCTGAATATCCTGTTATGCCGGGGGTTTTGATTATTGAAGCGTTGGCACAGGTAGGTGCAATTGCTTTACTTAGTGAGGAAAAAAATAAAGGCAAGCTGGCTTTTTTTGGTGGAATAAAAAATGCCAGATTCAAAGCGCAGGTATTACCTGGCGATGTTCTTGATTTGGAGTGTACGCTTTTGGGACAAAAAGGAAATATCGGTTTTGGCGAGGCTGTTGCAAGAGTAGGAGAAAAAGTGGTAGCAAAGGCGGAGATTTCATTTGCGTTGGGCGAGTAGGTTGAATGCGTCGTGAAGCTATGAAATGTGAAAAGTTTGTTAACGCGTGTTGCGCAAATGCCTATTTTATAAGGTTTTTAAATTTTAATTAAAAAGATACTTCCAAAAATTGTATTTTTTTTTGGAATTCTATCTGTTATTGCGTTATAATAATTTCGAAATTGTTAATTAAATCTTTGAGAAGGAATAGGTTGGTAATTATGTTAGAACAAGCATTGACAAATGTATATGTAAAATTTAAGGTTAATTTTTATCAGGAGATGTTTAATCGCATTCGTTCTCGCGAAACATCTTTAAGTACAGTTGAGTTGTTCTGTGTGGAAGTGATTCATGCACTTGGAAATCCAACTGTTGCAGAATTTTCTAGCTTTATTAATGTATCGGGACCGAATGCAACATACAAGGTTAATTGCCTTGTAAAGAAGGGGTATATCAAAAAAGTTCGTTCGGAAATTGATCGTAGAGAATTTCATCTTGAGGTTACTGATAAGTATTATGAGTACTACAGTATCAATCAGGACTATATCAAGACAGTTTCTGACAGAGCTTCAGAAAAGTTTTCAAAGGAGCAGGTTGAGTTGTTTACAAAGATGCTTGAGACAATGTCGGCTGAGCTTATGCCTGAGGTTGATATTCCTACTGTAAAACTTACAAAATAATTTAATATCCATTCTTGACAGAGAAAGATTTTTTTCATATCATAAAACAGTCTGGCGATGATGAAGAGGAGTACAGAGATTACTGCTTTTAGAGAGGGTCACTCACCGGCTGTAAGGTGACCTGGGTAAGTGCTTTGGAAGGTAGCTTCGGAGCTGATGGTGAACAAAGCATTTTCATGTATAAGCCATCCGAGTCGTTCCCGTAAGGAATATGATGAGTTATAAATACAGGTGGTAACGCGGTATATTCGCCCTGTGTGTGCTTTTGAGGCATGCATGGGGCTTTTTTGATGTGGAGGGGACCTCTCAGTCGGGCGGGGCCCGACAGCTCCCCTTAAAAGGGGAGCCGGACCTCTCAGTCGGGCGGGTGCCCGACAGCTCCCCTTGAAAGGGGAGCCGATTAGTAAAATTTATGGATAAGGCTCTCCTTTTAAGGAGAGCTGGCAGGCGCAGCCTGACTGAGAGGTTATCTTTTTATGGAGAGCCACTCATTTGGCATGTGCCAGAATGCTCAACATGGTAACAATAAAGGAGGAACGATATGGCAAAGGAACTTGCAAAAACTTATGACCCAAAGGGTCTTGAAGACAGACTTTATAAAAAGTGGGAGGATAACGGCTATTTTCACGCACAGGTAGATCGCTCAAAGAAGCCTTTTACAATTGTGATGCCACCTCCAAATATTACAGGCCAGCTCCATATGGGACACGCGCTTGATAATACAATGCAGGATATACTTATCCGTTATAAGAGAATGCAGGGTTATTCTGCACTTTGGCAGCCAGGAACTGATCATGCAGCTATTGCAACAGAGGTAAAGGTTATCGAGCATCTCAAGAAGCAGGGCGTTGAGAAGGCTGATTTGGGTCGTGATGGTTTCTTGGAAAAGTGCTGGGATTGGAAGGATGAGTACGGAACACGTATTATCAACCAGCTCAAGAAAATGGGTTCTTCGGCAGACTGGGAGCGCGAGAGATTTACTATGGATGAGGGCTGCTCAAAGGCTGTAGAAGAGGTTTTTGTAAAGCTTTATAACGAAGGCTATATTTATAAGGGGAATCGTATTATTAACTGGTGCCCGGTTTGTAAGACATCTATTTCTGATGCTGAGGTTGAGCATGAGAATCAGGCTGGTCATTTTTGGCATATGAAATATGAAATTGTAGGCGAGCCAGGAAGATATGTTGAATTTGCTACAACACGTCCTGAGACAATGCTTGGTGACTCTGCTGTTGCAGTAAATCCAAAGGATGAAAGATATAAGGATATCGTGGGCAAGACGGTAATGCTTCCATTTATGAATCGTGAGATTCCGGTTATTGCTGATGAATATGTTGATATGGAATTTGGTACAGGTGTAGTTAAGATTACACCAGCACATGACCCTAACGATTTTGAGGTAGGAAAGCGTCATGACCTTCCTGTAATCAATATTTTAAATGATGATGCTACTATCAATTCAAACGGTGGACAGTTTGAGGGCATGGAGCGTTATGAGGCTCGTAAGATTATTGTTCAGAAAATGGATGAGATGGGGCTTCTTGTTAAGATTGAAGATCATGAGCACAATGTAGGTACACATGATAGATGTAAGACTACTGTTGAGCCAATGGTTAAGCCACAGTGGTTTGTTGCTATGGAAGAGCTTGCTAAGCCAGCTATCGAGGCAATCAAAAATGGCGATTTAGAATTCGTTCCAAAGAATTATGATAAGACATATTTACACTGGCTCGAGGGAATTCGCGATTGGTGTATTTCCAGACAGCTTTGGTGGGGACATAGAATTCCTGCATATTATTGTAAAGAGTGTGGTGAGACTGTAGTTGCAAGAGCTTCAGAAAAGCCAGCAAAATGTCCTAAGTGTGGTTGCACACATTTTAAGCAGGATGAGGATACTCTTGATACATGGTTTTCATCTGCACTTTGGCCATTCTCTACCTTGGGCTGGCCTGATAAGACAGAGGAGCTTGATTATTTCTATCCAACAAACGTACTTGTAACAGGATACGATATCATCTTCTTCTGGGTTATCCGTATGGTATTTTCTGGCTATGCTCACACAGGCAAGTCACCATTTAGTACAGTACTTATTCACGGTCTTGTACGTGATTCGCAGGGACGTAAGATGTCAAAGTCTCTTGGAAATGGTATTGATCCACTTGAGATTATTGATAATTATGGTGCTGATGCACTTAGACTTACACTTATCACAGGTAACGCACCTGGAAATGATATGCGTTTTTACAACGAGCGTGTTGAAAATAGCCGTAACTTTGCAAATAAGGTATGGAACGCATCACGTTTCCTTATGATGAATCTTGCAGATAATACTGTTACAAAGCCTGCTGACAGCGAGCTTACTATTGAGGATAAGTGGATTATTTCAAAGGTAAACACTCTTGCAAAGGATGTTACCGAAAATATGGATAAATTTGAACTTGGTATTGCAGTTCAAAAGGTATATGACTTTATCTGGGATGAGTTCTGCGATTGGTATATTGAGATTATCAAGCCTCGTATGTACTCACAGGAGTATACACCTTCAAAGAATGCTGCACTTTACACAGCTAAGTTTACACTTACAAATGCACTTAAACTCCTTCATCCATATATGCCATTTATTACTGAGGAGATTTTCTGCACACTTCAGTCAGAGGAAGAGACAATTATGCTTTCTAGCTGGCCTGAGTTTGATACAGCTTTAGATTTCAAGGCTGATGAAGCAAAGGTTGAGCGTGCAAAAGAGGTTGTGCGTGGTATGAGACAGCTTCGTACAGATATGGATGTTCCACCTTCAAAGAAGGCAGCTATTTATATCGTTGCAGAGTCTTTAGATATTCGTACTCAGTTTACAGAAATCGAGCCAATCTTTAAGGGTCTTGCAGGTGCAACAGAGGTATTTGTTCAGGCTGATAAGGCTGGTATTTCAGATGATGCTGTATCAGTAGTTATTGCAGATGCAACTTTATTTGTTCCTCTTGAGGACCTGGTTGATTTTGAAAAGGAAAAAGAGCGTCTTACTAAGGAAAAGGAGAAGCTTGAAAAAGAGCTTGCTCGTTCACGTGGAATGCTTTCAAACGAAAAGTTTATGAGTAAGGCACCGGAGGCAAAGGTTACTGAGGAAAGAGAAAAGCTCGCTAAATACGAGGCTATGATGGCACAGGTTGAAGAGCGTCTTGCAAGTATGAAATAAGAGGAAAGCTATGGATATTAAAAATATTTTAAGTAAATGCGATCACACCCTTTTGGGGGTGGACGTTACCTGGGAGCAGATAAAACAAATTGCAGATGATGGCATGAAATACGAGACGGCATCAATTTGTATTCCAGCAAGCTTTGTTAAAATGACTGTTGAGTATATTAAAAAATGTAAGGGAACTTTGCCTGTATGTACTGTTATCGGTTTTCCAAATGGCTATAGCACTACAGCTACAAAGTGCTTCGAGGCAACTGACGCTGTAGAAAACGGCGCAGAGGAAATTGATATGGTAATCAATGTGGGCTGGGCAAAGGAAGGCAAATGGGACGATTTACTTGATGAAATTAATCAGGTGAAAAAGGCCTGCAAGGGCAAGCTTTTAAAGGTAATCATTGAATGCTGTCTTCTTACAGATGATGAGAAAATAAAGCTTTGTGAGATTGTTAGCAAATCGGATGCTGATTTTATTAAAACCAGTACAGGTTTTTCTACAGGTGGTGCTACCTTTTCTGATATTGAGCTTATGGCAAAGCATATGTCAAAGGACAAAAAAATCAAGGCTGCCGGTGGAATAGCAGATTTGCAGGATGCGGAAAAATTTATAAATTTAGGTGCAAATCGTCTTGGAACAAGTCGAGTTGTGAAGGCTGTAAAGGCAATTGAAGAAAAATAGTGAAAATTGTATGACTTTTTGTAGACTTTACTGACAAAAAAAATCAACTAGATTATAATTTTTATTAAGAATAATTAGATTTTTGTAAGTACTGAATGAAGGAGAAGAGACAGCATGGGAAGTACATCAGGTGAGAACATCCCAAAAGTTAATATTTCTTCTGATGGTATGGAAGCAAAGATTACTATGCGTCTTCCAGGTCCTGATGAGACCAGAGAAAATTTTACCGCAGGTCAGATTTTAGAAATTCTGAAAGAGGCTGGGGTTACTTTTGGTGTGGATAAGGACGCTGTGGCAAAGTTTGCTAGTAATCCTGTTTATGATAAAGCTGTTGTTGTTGCTACAGGAATCAGGCCTAAAGAGGGTATACCAGGACATTACAATTATAATTTTGATTTAGCGATAAATAAAAAGCCTACAATTCGTCCGGATGGTTCAACGGACTACATGAACATCAAGATGATTGAGGTAGTTCATAAGGATGATGTTATTGCAACCTATGAAAAGGCTGTACAGGGCACTAAGGGAATGACTGTTAGAGGTCAGACTGTAGAGCCAAAGCCGGTGCGCGATTTGCCACCACTTACAGGACGTGGCTTTGACAGATCCTTTGATGGACTTTCTTATACAGCTATTATTGACGGCAAAATCGAGATGAATGGTAACAGAATTCTCATTAGTGCTGTTCATGAAGTTAATAGTGATGTGGATATTGCTACTGGAAATATTGATTTTAACGGTGATGTAGTGATTCATGGTGGTGCCAGCGATGGTGTTATTATTAAAGCTGCTGGAGATATCACAATTGATGGTCTTGTTGAAAACTGTGAGATTTACGCAGGAAAGGATTTGTATTTGCTTTCTGGTGTAAAGGGCGGTGAGAGAACTGTTATTGATTCTGGCGCAAATATTACAGCACAGTTTGTAGAGTACGCAATAGTAAATTGCGGTGGAGATTTTACTGCCGACTATATCTTTAAGAGTAAGGTTTCCTGTGATGGAAAGATTATTCTTAATGGAAATAAATCAGCCATTATAGGCGGCAATGTATCTGCTGTGCAGGGCATTGATGTAAATGAGATTGGCAATGACTTTGGAACAATTACAAATGTTTCTGTAGGAATTGACCAGGATAGAATGATGGCAGTGGAGAGTTTATCAAGAAAGATTTCTGGTATTACTCAAAATGTCGAAAAAATAAAAAGAGGTCTAGAGGATTTCGAAAAGCTTGGTGCTGAAAGAGGCATGGATTATAAGGATGACCCTAGACGATTACAGCTTTTAAGAGTTAAAATTAGAGATGAGGCTGTTGTTGTAGAGGAACAGGCTCGTTTGGAAAAGATGCGCGGTGTTATCGAAAAAGGTAATGAAGCTACGATTAGGGTTTTCAATAAGGTTTACTCTGGCGTAAATATTACGATTGATGATCATCATACCAATATAAAGGATGACCAGACCCATGTAGAGTTTGTAAAGACGGCTACTGGAGTCAAGATGGAAATTATAGAAGGTATGTAAGCGCTAGTTAGGGAGATGTTAGTGTGATTGATTTTGAAGAAGAATTAAAAAAATACGAACCCGCTATCGAGGTTGAGCAGGCAGAGGCTGATATTAGAGCAAGAGATCTTACAGATCTTACAGACCTACTTATGAATATGACTGCAAAGAACAATATTGAGAAATAACTGGATAACGGAGAAAATTAAAATGCAATGTTTTATGTGTGGCACCGAGGTTGGTGATGAGAACACTTGTTACCAATGCGGTGCTGATATTTTGTTATATAAGCAGATAGTCTATACATCCTTTGTTTTTTATAATCAGGGCTTGGAAAAGGCTAGGGTAAATGATATTTCAGGTGCGATTGAAACGCTTAAGATAAGCTTACAGTACAATAAATACAATACTACAGCAAGAAACCTTTTGGGATTATGCTATTATCAGGTGGGAGATACTGTTCGTGCATTAAATGAATGGGTATTAAGTAAAAACTTAGATGATGATAATCCTACTGCTGATAGATATTTGGCTGAAATAGAAAGCGCCCCGGAGCTTTTGACGAAGCTGAATTCTACTATTAAAAAATATAATCAGGCAATTGAGTATTGTAAGGCGGGGAGTAGAGACCTTGCTACAATTCAGCTTAAAAAGGTCATTAGTCAGAATCCGAATCTCGTAAAGGCTTTGCAGCTTTTGGCGTTATTATATATAAAGGATGGAAAATATAATGATGCCAGAAAGGTCTTGCTGCAGGCGAATAAAGTAGATAATAACAACACTACTACGATTCGATATATTCGTGAGGTAAAGGAACGCTTAAAGGAGCAAAATACTGGCAAGCGTAAAAGAAGGAATGATGTGATTTCTTTTGCAGATGGCAATGATACCATTATCATGTCAGAAAATTCCTTTAGGAGTATGCTTGATAGCTCAAGAGCGAGTCTTATTAATATAGTTATAGGTGTTCTTTTAGGAGTGCTCATTTGTGGATTTCTTGTAATACCTACCGTTCGAGATAATGCTGCAACGGTAAATTCAAAGCAGATTGTTGCCTTAAATGAAGCTTTGGATGATGCGAAAACCGAGGCGTTAACTTTGAACGAGGAATCAAAGGATTTACAGGAAAAGCTTGCAAAATATGAGGATAAACAGGATATTTCTACGAGCTACGATAATCTTTTGGCGGCTGAGAATTTGTATACTGAAGGCGATTTTGCAGGAGCCTCAGAGTCAATTCAGCTTGTTACGAAAGAGGTACTCGGTAAACAGGGGCAGAAATATTATGATGCTTTATATGCCAAGCTTACACCTGCTGTTTTGGAACAGTACTACGAAGATGGAAATAAGTTTTATTTAGAAGAGAATTATGAATCGGCAATAGCTAATTTTAAACAGGTTGTTGATATCGAAGAAAATTATATGGATGGTGCAGCGCTATTTTTATTAGCAGATTGTTATAGATTGACAGATGATATAGATTCTGCGATGGAATACTATGGAAAAGTTGTTGAAACCTTCCCGAGTTCAAAATGGGGAAAACAGGCGGCAACGTATATTGCGGCTGATGACTCGTCACTTGAGGCTGCTGAAATAGGTGATTAGTGCTATCGATTACTTTAAGATGTCATGATTGAGTGGTCAGGAATAGCCTGGCCACTTTTTAAGTTTGAAGGTTGTGATGACATATGCTAGGAGTTGAATATGAAAAGAAAAATTTTTGCATTGGGGATAGTATTTATTCTGGCGTTATCTTTGATGGCGTGTAAAAGTAATTCAAAGGAGCCGGATAAAATTAAGATTGGAGTGGCACTAGATACTGGCGGGGTGAATGATGGTTCTTTCAATGAAAGTGCATGGCTTGGCGCTAAACAGGCAGGAGAAGATTTTGACGTAGACTGTGTATATATGGAGTGCGACAACTGTGCGGAATATTCGCCTAATTTGCATACTTTAATTGATGAAGGCTGCGATTTGATTGTTGTTATTGGCTATGCACAGCTTGATGTGTTGGAGCAAATAGTAAAAATGCATCCTGAACAAAAATTTGCGACTGTTGATTTTTCCCTTAGTACGGAGTGTCCTAATGTAAAGGAAATAATGTTTTGTCAGGAGCAGAGTGGATATTTGGTTGGCTATGTTGCAGGACTAACCACAGAAACAGATACTGTAGGCTTTGAAATTGGAACAACGACAAATATTATGAATAAATTTGGTTATGGATATCTTGCAGGAGTGAATGATTCGAATGAAAATGCAAAGGTATTGCAATGTAATGCAAATTCTTTTACGAATACAGCAACAGGAAAAAATGATGCTACGGGAATGATTTCACGAGGTGCAGATGTGATTTTTGCAGCAGCGGGTTCTGTTGGATTAGGTGTCTTTGACAGTTGTGCCGAGTCTGGCATCAAAGCAATAGGAGTTGATGTTGACCAGCATGCTCTGGCAGAGGGAACTATTATTACATCGGCGATGAAGAGAGTTGATGTTGCTGTCTATGATTCTATAAGAGAGTTGGTTGAAGGTAAGTTTTCTTCTGGAACAACATATTATGATGTCGCAAGTGGCGGCGTTGGAATTGCTCCGACGACAAAATATTTAGAGCCTGATGTACTTAAAAAGGTTAAAGAGGTTGAAGAAGAAATGATTGCTGGAAAAATAGTGGTTCCAGATAATAAGAAGGATTTTGAAGAGAAGTATGGGGATATATACATTTTAGATTAAATAGTTGAGGGGAAAGCTATGGGGCATGTTTGTTATATGAATAAAGACAGGGTCGTCATATCAATGGAAAATATTGTCAAGAAATTTGGCAACTTTACAGCAAATGATGGCATAAATTTGTCATTACATGAGGGTGAGGTTCTTGCTATTTTGGGTGAGAACGGGGCAGGAAAATCCACTCTTATGAATATACTTAGTGGTTTATTAAGTCCAACAAGTGGAGTGATTAAGGTTGATGGAAAGCCTGTGAGCTTTAAAGGACCTAAGCATGCTTCACAACTGGGTATCGGCATGGTGCATCAACATTTTATGCTGGTTCAGCCTTTTACAGTAGCACAAAATATTGTGCTTGGTGTTGAGCCTCAAAAGGGCATTGTAGTAGATGATGCTGAAATTATTAAGAGCGTTATTGCTATTGCGGAAAAATATAATATGGATATAGACCCTTATGCGAGGGTTTGTGATATTTCTGTTGGAATGCAGCAGCGTGTTGAGATATTAAAGGTTTTATATAAGGGGGTTCAAACCCTGATTTTGGATGAGCCCACAGCTTCCTTGACTCCACAGGAAATAAAGGAGCTTATGGGAATCGTTGAAGCCTTGGCAAAGGATGGCAAGAGCGTAATAATCATCACGCATAAGCTTAAGGAAATAAAGGAATGTGCGGATAGATGTATGATTATTCGCGGGGGAAAATACATTGATACAGTAGATGTTGCAGCAGTTGATGAGAGCGAGCTTGCTTCTATGATGGTTGGAAGAAAGGTCAGTTTTAAGGTTGAAAAGAAGGAAGTAGAAGCTGGCGAGGAGGTTCTTAAAATAACAGATTTACATGCTAAGGATTACCGAGGTGTGGAGATACTTAAAGGATTTGAATTATCTGTAAAAAGAGGTGAAATCGTTGGCTTGGCGGGTGTTGACGGAAATGGTCAAAATGAGCTTGTGGAAATTATTACAGGATTAAAAAAGGCGGATTCCGGCAAGGTCGAAATTCTTGGAATCGATTATTTGAATCAAACACCTAAACAGGTATTTGATGCAGGAGTTTCATCAATTCCGGCTGATAGACAAAAGCACGGGCTGGTGCTTGATTTTTCGGTCGAGGATAATCTGATTTTGCAGCACTATAGAGCGCATCCTTATGCAAAACATACATTTATGGATAGAAATGCTATTTCAGAAAATGCAGGTGATTTGATTGACAGGTTTGATATCAGACCTAAGGGGTGTGAAAATAAGCCGGCAGGGCAGCTTTCCGGTGGTAATCAGCAAAAGGTAATAATTGCAAGAGAGGTTACTAATAATAAGGATTTGCTTATTGCATTTAATCCCACAAGAGGTCTTGATGTAGGTGCAATTGAAGTTGTTCATAAATATATTGTTGAGCAAAGAAATAAAAACAAAGCGGTTCTTTTGATTTCGTATGAGCTTGACGAAATACTAAGTCTGTCAGACAGGATTGAAGTAATATTTAATGGAAGGATTTCTGGAAGTGTTGATCCCGAATCAGCGACTGAGCAGGAGTTAGGACTATTAATGACGGGAGGAAAAAATGATGAAGAAAATATCATTTCTTGATTCAAAATTATGGCTGACTCTGATTGCAATATTAGTTGGATTTTTGTTTGGAACCATAATAATGCTGATAGGTCATTTATCTCCGATTGTTGTATATGAGAAAATGTTTAGTGCATTGTTTGGTTCGCCTAAATATATGCTTGTTCAGCTTGTGTATTGTGCACCTTTGATTTTCACAGGTCTTTCTGTAACCTTTGCGTATAAAACAGGCGTATTTAATATTGGCGCTGAGGGACAGTTTGTTGTAGGTGAAATAGCTGCAATGGTTCTTGGAATTGTGTTAAAGCTGCCACCGGTTATTCATAGTATTGTATGCATTTTAGGTGCTGCTTTTGCAGGCTTTTTGTGGGCTGGATTTGTGGCACTTATTAAGATAAAAAGAAATGTAAATGAGATTTTGGCTTTTATTATGTTAAACTGGATAGCATTTTATTTGTCGAATTATATTATTAATTTGCCGTATTTGCATCATCCTGCATGTGATTCATCAAAAAATATTGAAAAAACAGCTTTAATTGTTGTCTCTGATAAAATTGCTGCCCTTGTGGATTGCGAGATGGCAAATTGTGGCTTTCTTATAGCAGTTGTAGCGGCTGTAGTCATTTATGTTATTCTGCAAAAAACAACCTTGGGATATGCACTAAAGGCTGTAGGCTATAATCAATCGGCTGCAATTTACGCGGGAATTGATGCAGGTAAGTCTACGATTGTATCTATTGGTGTAGCCGGTGCTTTGGCTGGTATTGGTGGAGCGATTGAGGTACTTGGAATATGTGGAAAAATACCACAGTTTTCAATGCAGGAGGGCTTTGGATTTGATGGTATTACGGTGGCTTTAATAGGTTGTACCAATCCACTGGGATGTATATTATCCGGGTTGTTCTATTCAAGTATGAAATATATTGGAAGAAGGATTTCTCTTGTTGGCGCCCCAAAGGAGATAATCAGTCTGATAATGGGCTGTGTAGTTTTATTTATAGCAATTTCTGAGATTTTTGTATTTTTTAGAAAGAAGGGAGCACAGGAGAATGGATAATTTGATTTTGAATTTGGGATTATTTATTAGTGCGACTTTGCTTTCGACAACTCCTCTTTTGTTAGCTGGCTTGGGCTCTTGTTTTTCTGAAAGATGTGGAGTTATAAATCTGGGTATTGAAGGGATGATGTCACTTGGCGCCTCTGTGGCAGCTATTGTTGTTTATTATACACATAATGTATGGCTTGCTTTTTTTGTTGGAGGTTTATCAGGCGCTTTGCTTGGGGTTTTGCACGCTTTTGTTTGTATAAATTGTCATGCAGACCAGACCATTGCTGGTACAGCGATTAATTTTATTGGACCAGGGCTGGCAGTTTTTGTCTGCCGAATATATTTTAATGGTGGGGCAGTTTCTTTTCCAATTGATGTAAACGATAAGATGCCAAGAATGTTTAGTCAATTTTTGCAGCCAGGAACATTTTTGTATAATGTTTTTGGTTCTTATGTGATGTCATATGTCGTCTTTATTTTTGCAGTTCTAGTCTGGTTTGTATTTTACAAGACCAGGTTTGGGGTTCATTTGCGCGCCTGTGGAGAACATCCAGAGGCTTGTGAATCAGTAGGTATTGATGTATATAGAGTCAGATATATCTGTGTTATACTTTCAGGCTTTTTGGCAGCCTTGGGTGGTGCCTTTATTACGCTTGCAGTTGTATCACAGTTTCGTTCAGTTGTAATTGTAGGACAGGGCTTTATTGCAATTGCTGCGGTAATTTTTGGAAAATTTGACCCTAAGAAAACGACACTTGCCTGTCTGTTTTTTGGAGCCTGTGATGGAATTAAGACCTTGCTTTCATCAGCAAATCTTGTTTCAGCAAATCTGTTATCCCTGCTGCCGTATGTGATTACTATAATCATATTGATTGTTTTTATAAATGAACAAAGCGTTCCAGCGGCAAATGGAAAGAAATATTATAGAACAAAATAAAAAGGAGGCTGCTATGACGGATTTTGAACTTGTAATGGAGGCAATGAAAGCCAGACAAAGAGCATATGCTCCATATTCACGTCATAGTGTAGGGGCGGCTCTTTTGTGCACAGATGGAAGTGTCTTTTTAGGCTGCAATGTGGAAAATGCAGCGTATGGTCCATCAAACTGTGCAGAACGTACTGCAATTTTTAAAGCGGTAAGTGAAGGCTTTTATGACTATGAAAAAATTGCAATTGTAGGCGGAATAAATGGTCTGCCGCATCTTAATTTTTGCGCTCCCTGTGGAGTATGCAGACAGGTTATGATGGAATTTGTGAAACCTAAAAAATTTGAAGTTGTTTTGGCGGAAATTGATAATGCAGATGAGCTTGATAAGATATCACAAACTGATGTGAAAATTAAAGTGTGTCGTTTTGACGAGCTCCTGCCAATGGGGTTCGGTCCTGAGAATTTGGGGTGATTTTTATGGATTGTAGAAAAATTAAAAAAGCGGAATTACATTGTCATTTGGATGGTTCACTGGATTTTGATATCGCAAAAAAGTTGCTTGCAGCAGAAGGTATTTCCTATGCAGATGATGAGCTAAAGGAAATGCTTACCATATCAGGCGATTGTGATTCCTTAGCAGAATACTTGAAGCGTTTTGACCTTCCTTTGTCAGTTATGCAGACAACAATTGCTTTGGAGGAATGTGCAGCTTGTCTGAGCAAACAGGCCTATGAAGATGGGGTGCGTTATATCGAGGTTAGATTTGCGCCATCCTTGCATATGCAAAGAGGATTAACCTATTCTGAAATTGTGGCTGCAGTAATAAAGGGGCTGCAACAGGGGAAAGAAAAGTATGCTGTTGAGTTTGGCGTAATAGCCTGCGCTATGCGTCATCTTCCTGATGAAGAAAATATAAAAATGTTTAATGGTGTGCGAGAACATCTCGGTGCAGGCTTGGTTGCGTGTGATTTGGCAGGCGGTGAGGTTGGTAATCCTACCCACAAATATGAAACTGTATTTCGCGAGGCAAAGCGTCTTGAAATGCCTTTTACGATTCACGCTGGCGAACAAGGGGCTGTCTCAAATGTACTTGAGGCAATTGAACTGGGCGCAAGTCGAATAGGCCATGGACTTGCCGTAGCTAAGGATGAAGCGGCAATGGAAATTGTTCGTAAAAAGAATATTATGCTTGAGCTGTGTCCGACAAGTAATTTGCAGACAAAAGCGGTTCCTTCAATAAAGGAATATCCGATATTAGAATTTTTACAGCGCGGGATAAAGCTGAGCATTAATACTGATAATAGGATGGTTAGTGGAATTTCTTTATCTAAAGAGTTTGATTTTATGCAAAAAGAGTTTAAACTAACAGAAAGAGATTTTAAAGAAATTTATAGAAGTTCAATTGAGAAGAGCTTTGCAAATGAAGATATAAAGGAAAAGCTTTTAAGAGATGACTAGGATAGGCAAAAGAGAAAAGATTTTTATTTGTTTAACGATTTTGTGGTTGTGCGTTATGTGGGGACATAGTCTTACGCCTGCCGTAGAATCGGACAAGGAAAGTCTTGGCATTGTTGCAATACTAAATAGCTATCTGCCCTTTGAAATTACAAATCATATGGTGAGAAAGACGGCTCATTTTTGTGAGTTTTTTATTCTTGGTGTGTTGGGTGTACAGATTATTTTGAAAAAAGTACGAGAAAATATCATGAATTCTCGTTTTTCACTTTTATTTGTATTTTTTGTGGCATTTATTGATGAGACGATTCAGCTTTTTGTTTCAGGCAGGTCGGGGCAAATTTCTGATGTTTGGTTAGATTTTAGTGGTGGTTTTGTTGCGATAATTTTCACATGTGTTATCATTAAATTAAGACATAAATAATTAAGACGGGAGGCAAAATCTCATGAGCAAAAAAAGAATAGTAATTGCCCTTGGGCATGATGCACTTGGAACAACAGTTGAAGAGCAGTGGAACGCAACAAAGCGTACGGCTGAAGCTGTTGCTGAGTTTATTAAACAGGAATATCAGGTAGTAATTTCACATAGTAATGGACCACAGGTGGGTATGATTCATACAGCTTTAAGCGAGTTTTATCAGAACCACCCAGATTATACACCGACTCCAATGTCAGTATGTTCGGCAATGAGTCAGGGTTATATTGGATATGATTTGCAGCAGGCAATCAGATCTGAGCTTGTGGGTCGTGGTATTTATAAGCCTGTAGCTACAGTTCTTACTCAGGTTACAGTTGATCCTTATGATGAGGCATTTTACAAGCCTACAAAGGTTATTGGTCGTCTGCTTACAGAGGAAGAGGCTGAAGCAGAAGAAAAGAAAGGCAATCATACAGTAGCTGTTGAGGGTGGCTTTAGACGTATTGTAGCTGCTCCAAAGCCACTTGAGATTGTTGAGCTTGATGCAATCGAAGCTCTTTGTGCAGCAGACCAGATTGTTATTGCATGTGGTGGTGGCGGTATTCCGGTGCTTTCACAGGATAACAAGCTTAAGGGTGCTTCTGCAGTAATCGAAAAGGATGCAGCGGCAGGTCTTCTTGCTGATAAGCTTAATGCGGATATGCTCGTAATTCTTACTGGCGTATCAAAGGTATGCAAGAATTTCGGCAAGGAAAATGAAGAGCCATTAGATTATATTTCTGTCGCTGATGCAAAGAAAATGCTTGCTGATGGTGAATTTGGAAAGAATGATATGGCACCAAAGATTACGGCAGCAATTGATTATATTGGCAATTCCGCTATCAGAAAGGTCCTCATTACAAAGCTTTCTGATGCAGAGTATGCAATGGGCGGACAGACAGGAACAATGATTGGCAAATAAGAATTTACATTGGTTTCATCCTCTGATTCATTCATCAGAGGATGGAATCTAATTTTTTACCATATAAATGGTTTAAAAAATTTAATGAAATAAGTGTTAAAGATATGGGAACAATAATAACAGCTATTATTTTAATTGTGATTATTCTTTTCGCTATTCGTGGCGTCAATAAAAATTACAAAAATGGAAACAGAAGCTGCGGTGGCAATTGTAGTAATTGTAATAGTATCTGTAATAATCCGATAAACAGGTTGGACGAAAAAGATGAATGAAGAAATTAAATTTTCAATAGTTATACCGGCTTATGGTGTAGAAAAGTACATATCAGATGCTTTGGGTGCCTTGATGCATCAAACCTATGATAATTTTGAGGTTATTATTGTAGATGATTGTTCGCCGGACAGGACAGGCTCGATTGTTCAAAAGTTTTGTGAGCGTGATGATCGTTTTTTCTATTACAGGCATGAGGTGAATCAGGGGGTTTCTCGGGCAAGAAATACCGGCATTGAAAAAGCAACAGGGGATTATATCCTTTTTCTTGATCCTGATGATATATACGAGACAAGACTGCTTGAGGTGGTTGCAAAAAATCTGATGAGAAACCGTGTGGATGTACTTGTCTATGGGCATACGGAGGATTATCGAAATCCATCAAGTGGTAAGGTTGAATACAGTAAAAAAATTTGTCTTTCTGATTTAGAATACGAGGATGATGTTTTTACGACAAATGATGCAGTGACGATTCATAAGCTGGCTATACAGATGGAACGCATTACGATGTATGGTTATCCCTGGAATAAGGTCTATAATTTGAGTGTGATTAGAGCAAATGAGTTGGAATATCAGACAATAAAGCATATTGAGGATATCCTTTTTAATGCTGAATATTTTGAGTATGTTGAATCTATGACGATTGTGTCTGATGTTTTGTATCATTATAGGAATCAAGGTCAGGACAGACTAACAGGCGGTCAGATAAAGGATTATTTTGAATTGCAGTCGCGACGTGTTATTCGTCTTTATAACCAACAGCAAATGTGGAAAACCTGCGATTTTGAAGCGCTTGGAATTCTTTCAGCGGAATACTTTAGAAGCTTTCAGTCGAATGTTATGAGAATGATTGATGATGGTGCGAATGAGGATGAAATACTTGCCTGGTGTAATTTGACAGCTCAAAGCGAGATGTATAATGAATTAAAGGGCTATTTGCCTGATGACTCAAAGGCTGTGAAAATGCTTTATCAGCCAGCCGCGCAGGGCTTGTTTGGTACAGTGATTCGACGTGCTAAAATGATGCGTTTTGCAAAGAAGTATTTTAGAAATACTTTTAATATGGCAAAGCAAATTCGCTAAAAAAGACTGATAATTTTTGTTTTTATAGACGATTTGCATATTTTATTCTGAAAAGCTATAATTAAATTAGTCATGAGAGGAGGGTAATGATGACAGAACAGGGGTTTTTAATTTTCTTTTTTGCATTGATTCTTTTTGTGGTTATTGTTGCTGTAGTAGTAGTGGTATCAGCAGTTTCAGGTGCTTCCGGAGCTATTGCAGATGATCAGGGTGAGCTATCGGAGGATCAAAAATAGCAAATGAATACTATTATCTGATAAATTTGTTTTCTATGTAACAATGAAAATGATTTTAAAAATTAACGGGTGAAATCTTGATGATTTCACCCGTTTTTTGTTGTGGTGCGCCTTACAGCGACTGTTGTTAATATTTTATAATCATCATAGCGGTGGGGATATTATCTTTGTATTTAGGTAATTGCGAAACTCGCGAGGCTCGTTTGCAATCTTGATTAGAAACAAGGTAGATTTCGTGCCAATGCACGAAATCTTACATAAAAACATGTACTTTGAAATTTTAGGCGCACTTTAATAAGCTATAGGCTTTATT
>JAZLJM010000035.1:0-12949 GCA_045617805.1 Pseudobutyrivibrio sp. | reverse complement strand
TTTTTTGGAAATACGCTGTCGAGAATAACTAAATTCAACAATAAAGGGTCTGACAACAACTGTCAAACCCTAATAAAGCTGAATTTAGTCTTCCGTATGGAATTTAAGTTTACAAGTGGAATTTAACTTTTCACTCAACCTAGGGATACCCTGCTTTGCTCATGCTTTGCGTTACTCCCGAACCTTCACAAAATTCTGTGAATGCTTTGGAAGTAAATTGTGAGCCCTGATCTGAATGAAGTATTAATTTGCCATTTATTTTAGGCTGCGATTCAAGGGCCTTTTTAAGGGTTCTTATTGCTAAATCACTGGTTATCTTTCTGTCTGTTATACTTGCAATAACGCTACGATCATGCAAATCAATAATGGTACAGTTATATCTGACCTCTCGATTAGATAGAAACAGGTATGTAAAGTCAGTACACCATTTTTGATTTATTTCATCAGCTGTGAAGTCTTGATTAAGTTTGTTTTCAAATACTTTATGAGCTTCTCCACGCTCATACTGTGGCTTTTTAGGGCGCACTATAGAATAGAGCTTCAGGTCGGTATTCATGTATTTATGAATAGTAGTCTTGCTGTAGTGGTAGCCCCTGCGTTCCAGGTAAATGGTCATACTTCTATAACCTACAACGCCATTGTGCTCGTGATATATAGTATTTATCTCAGAGTGCACCTGCTCTTTCTCTTTGAGATATTCTGCTTTACGATGTTTTAAATAATTATAGTAAGCATTTGCATGGATATTAAGCCGGCGAAGTAACCAGCGCAGTCCAAATTCATTCCAGTTAATTTCGATGAATCGATAAGCCTCTAATCGATTTCCTTCGCAAAGAATGCCGCTGCTTTTTTTAGGAAGAGATTCTCTTTCTTGAGTTCCTCATTTTCTTTCTTCAATCTGAGTAACTCTTTCATAGAATCATATTCTTCTTTTATTTCTGGCTTAGATTGGCATTCTTCACGTAATTCGTTACACCACTTGGAGATGCTGGCTTTGGAGACTCCATATTCATTGGTGATGCTTTTGTAGGTCCTCCCCTGTTCCTCGTGGAGACGAATAATCATCCTTTTGAATTCAGGAGTGTAGTTTTGATTTTTTTGTGACATAATAGTACCTCTTTCTTGATAGATTGATTTTATACTATTAGCCACTGGTGTTACAACGTTAGTATAGCTCTACACTCTCCCAGTAAATTCAATACTTCTTTGATACCTTATAGTGAATGTAACTTAGGTTATGGAGTGATCTATACCTCATATAGGGCAGATATATAGTAGTAATGGGTATACCAAATAAAACGTCATAACTTATCGCTTTAAATGGCTTCGATGTATCCCCATCCCTATATGGCAGCTTACCTCTCATGTCCAACAGGATCATCCTCCTTGCGGTGGGTCCTCACTTCCTTCGTTCTGCCTTTCCATAATCAGGGTACCAGCTCAGCTATAAATCAGAGTCTTTGCCCTCCGGAAAATATTCCTGCCGGCTACCAGCTCATTCTATTAAGTGAATAAAAAGAGCATCCAAATGTGGTAAAATTAAGGTGTACAAAGCCATTAACAAACAAAATAAAGTAGCCCTAGTTAATTAGGGGCATCTTAGCGCTTGAAAGCAATAGACAGATTCACCCCCTGGACTTATTCACAAATCCTCCACCACCTGATTTCTGCCAAGGGAAGTCTACGCAATTAAATATACCCTGCCTTGTTTGAGCCCTCCATCCTCTACGTGCTTGCAATTGTGTGAGCACGTAGAGGATGGAGGGCTCAAACAAGGCAGGGCATATTTAATTATTTTACTTCAAATTTCTGTATCAAAATTCTCAAAACCTTCACAGGATTTTAACAACTAAATTTGTGAATTGGAGTAATATTAACTCACTTTCCGCTTTTAACGGATATCGCTTCTTGAGTTACTACAATTTTTGAGGGAGAAGGATTAATGCAATTCACAGATATTAAGGGGATAATTGCGGGAATTTCAAAAAAGGATTCCTTTCCAAAAAACAGAGATTTAGTTAGACGACATGGTGCTGATAGCATGGTGCTTTTAAAGAACGATGAGATTCTGCCTTTAAAAAGGAGTCACATCGCTTTGTTTGGTGCGGGTGCAATTGACACAATTTTTAACTGCAGAAAAATTGGTATTGCAAATGAGACTAAATATTTTAATGTAGCAAATGGCTTATCTGACAGTGGCTTCACTTTTTCTTCAACTACGTGGTTGGATAAAATGAAGCATCGAATCAAGGTTACGAGGACTGAACTTCTTAGCAGAAATTTCCAAAAAACTATTTCAACACGCTTTGATACTCATCCTGATGAGCCAATAATTACAAAGGCAGATATTGCAGAGGCAGTTATTGGGGCGGACACTTGTATATATGTACTAAGAAGACCTGTTTTGCATGGCATTGACCGAACAAACACTGAAGGAGACTTTCTGCTCTCACCAGTTGAAATCTTAAATCTCGAAACAATTTTCGAGGCCTTCGAACGTGTAATCATTGTAATTAACGCTGGTTTTGTCGAAATCAGCCAGCTTCAGGACAATCCAAAGGTAAAAGCTATTTTGTATATGGGACTTCCAGGCATGGAAGCAGGACACTCTCTTTCTGACCTTTTGAGAGGAAAAGCTGTACCTTCTGGTCATCTTACAGATACATGGGCAAAAAAATATAAGGACTATCCTTCCTGCGCCACAATCCCTGTAAAAGATGACGAAATCATAAGTATTAACTATAAAGAAGATATTTTTGTCGGCTACAGATACTTTGATTCTTATAAAGTAAAACCACTCTATCCTTTTGGATATGGTCTTTCGTACACAAAATTCAATATGGAGCTGACACATTTTGAAGCAAACTGGTTCAACGTAACACTAAAAATCAAGGTCACCAACATCGGAGATTTTGCTGGTCGTCAGGTAGTTCAGGTCTATGTAACATCGCCTGGCAGCAGTTTGATTCAGCCATACCAGCAGCTTATTGGCTTTGCCAAAACAGGAAGGTTAAAAACAGGCGACAGTGAGCTAGTTGAGATACGTTTCAACACGTGTAATCTTGCGTCTTTTTCTGAAGAAGCAAGTGCTTATATTTTTGAAAAAGGGTCTTATCTATTTAGAATCGGAGATAATAGTGTTGATACCTCCATCGTAGCTAGAATTGTCTTGGATGAAGAAACTGTTTGTCAAAACACTGCGGCAATTTCTGTTCCAAAAGCAGGATTTGAATTTCTAACTCCACCAGCAGGTGAAGAAATTGAAACGACATATATTGCTTCTGCAAGCCTTAAATCAGAGGACTATACGACAAAGGGTGTCGCTATTCTCCCACTTGAATCGTCTTTCAACAAGCCTGCAGCTTCAAACATTTCCTTCCAGGATGTTATTTTAGGTCAGGCAACACTTGAAGAATTTATCAGCTCACTCCCTGTCGAGGTTCTCACACGAATCATCACAGGCTCAGAATCTCAAACTGAATACAAAATAAGTAATCGTTTATCCAAACCTGTTAAATCTTCAAAAAAGAGAACTCTTGCTGCTTCAACCTGTAGTCAATATGCTTCTACGCTTGGCATTTTACCTAAGAATTTTGCATATGGAACTGCTAAGCTTGAACTGCCTTTCACTGAGACAACCTGTTACCCATCGCCTTTAAATATGGCACAAACCTGGGATAAGTCCGCTCTTCGTGAATTCGGTCGTGCTTATGGTAGAGAAATGGAACATTTTAATATTGATTACTGCTTGGCGCCAGCACTAAACATACATCGAAATCCACTGGCTGGAGCAACTTTTTCAAGCTACTCTGAAGATCCAGTATTATCTGGTATTCTGGCAGCCGCTTTTATAAAGGGAGTTGAACTATACGAGGGACGTCACGTAGTCCTCAAGCATCTTACTGCATATAATCAATTTAACAACGCTCTCGACCTAAACATCAACGTGTCGCAGCGCGCCCTACGTGAAATATACCTAAAGAGCTTTGAAATCTGTATAAAAAAAGCTCATCCACACGCAATTATGAGCTCCAGCAACCGTATCAATGGAGAATTTACCTCATCATCAAATGCCATAAACAATATCATTCTTCGCGGAGAATGGAATTTCAAAGGCTTTGTTATGTCAGACTTTAATACAAAATCTGATAAAATAAAGGATATCTCTAATGGTTGTGACCTCATCATGCCAGGTTACAGCGCAGACTACCTAACCACAGCCGTACAAAACAATCAGCTTTCACTTGAAGCTATTCAAAAAGCAGCCTGTCATATATTAAAAGCGCAGCTTCCTCAGTAAAGCTGCGCTAAAATATCATATATTACTATGCCCAAAAACATAATAACTTATAGTCTTATAGTCTCATATTCTGGATAAACTCTTTTTCAAAATCTGGATTGTTTGATAATTCATGCACAAACATATGTTGAGTAACATTTGAAATAGCACTAACATCTGCTTTAAGCAAACGCTTCTTTGCTCCCAGCAACGAAGTATTTCCACAAGAAACCACCTTCGTAGCCAGTACTCTCGGTAATATTCCAAGCGAAATCAGCGATGAAACATTCGCGCTCTCGCCTAATCCACCAGCAATATACACATTATCTATTTTGTATTCACTGATATCAGCTTCCTTTAACAAAAGCGAAAGTGTTGAACGAATTGCACTTTTTGCCAAAATAACCTGTGAAATATCTTCACCAGATATCATTACCTTGTCAGTAATGGCAAACCCCTCATCTGCATATTTTCCCTGTAAAAGTCCACCATCATCGATAAGACCTTTTTCCTTAAGCTGCGCGACAAGGTCGATCACGCCACTACCGCAAATTCCAATAGCAGGTTCATCATCGATTGTCTCATAAATGCACTCGCCATTTTCTATACGAATATGATTTATCGCACCTTTAACAGATGCAATTCCACATTTCAGATTTCCTGCTTCAAGGGCTGGTCCACAGGCAGCAGAAGCTGCGTGAAACTCTTTTCCATTATAGACAACCATCTCCGCATTTGTTCCCAAATCAAGAAAAATATTGTTGCCTGTCATGAATTCGTCCCCTAAAAAGTAGAGTCCCGAAATAATATCGCCACCAATAAATGCAGATACCGCCGGCATAAACTGTAACAAAAATTCATCCTCATGCTGATTAGAAGGCTCTAACGAATATGGCGCAAAAGGAAATGCTGCCAAACCACTAACCGGATAATTCTGCAAAAGATGAATCATTGTAGTATTCCCTGATAATACGACTGGAATCTCACGTTTTGTCTGTACTCCAACAGACTCTATCATCTCGCGAATCTTCCCAAGAATAGCATTTTGCAAAGAAAATGCCATCGCATCAGCATCACCCTTCATCGCATTATCAATTCGAGTCATCACATCTGCACCATAAAAAATCTGAGGATTAGTAATTGAAGCAGTCTGTAAAAATTTCCCCGTATTCATATCAACAACTCCAAAAATCAAGGTAGTCGTTCCGATATCAACAGCCACGCCAACTGGCGCTTTTTTAGGAATGATTGAAAGCTTTTTATGCTTTTTACCAGAAGTAATTTCAGATACCAAAGCTTTTGGGATTTCGATTTTACAATCCTTTGTAAGCACAAGCTTACAGCCTAATCTCCAGCCATTTTTTAGTTCAGTTCGCTCAAACGCCTGCATATCTGCATCTGTAATTGCAGGTGCGCCATAAACAAAACGAACCCCGCAACGCAAGCATCGTAAGCCTCCACCACAAGGTTTTGAAAAAACTATACCAAGTTCCTGCAAAACAGCAGAAAAATCCACAGGAGCGCTGCAGTTTGAAAGCACATATTCTTTTTCAGTTCCCTCAACCAAAATCTTTACTTCCAATTTTCCACCTTCTACTAAAGAAACTATTATCGTTCAACTTAACATCTATAGAAACTATTAATTAAACTTTTTTATCTTTTAACGGCTTTCTATACAAGCGACAAATTAATACTTTTCACCTTTTCTATATGAATCCACAATAGCACGATGCATTTCCTCGACTGAGTGCAAAAACATCTTGAACTCACCTGCTGCATCCACCTCGATAATCATATATGTATGTTCTCTTGATGACTGTCTAGGATATGCCAGACTTCCTGGATTTGCTATCGTCATCGGACCATTTTCTGTAGAAACGTAATCAATCCCTGGCACATGCGTATGCCCGTACAAAACAGTATCACAGCCTTTTTCTGCGGCAGCTTTGGCGATATTGTCATAGCCTGAGCGCACCTGATACATATGTCCATGGGTAAGAAAAACCACATGCTTGCCTACCTCCAGCACTACACTTGCAGGAAGATTACTGCCCCAGTCACAGTTTCCACAAACGATTTCCATCGGAACATCTGTAAACTTCCAGACTGCCTCTTCTATCCCCTCGCCATCACCCAGATGATAAATCCTGTCTGGCTTTTCATATTCAACAACATCCTTAAAATCAAAAATTTCGCCGTGTGTGTCACTAACAACTAATATTTTCATGCTTTGCAATCACACCTCTCATCATAACTAGCGCCTTGCCTCTGTGAGAAATCGCATTCTTTTCCTCTGGCGGAATTGCTGCTGTACTCACATCCTTGTCCCAAAGATAAAAAATAGGGTCATAGCCAAAACCATTTTCGCCCATTGGCTCGTAGCCGATATAGCCCTCAATAGTACCACGAACTACATCCTCGTCACCATTTGGAAAAACAACAGAAACTGCGCAAACGAATCTTGCTGATCTGTCTTCCTTTTTTACACCATCAAGACGCTCAATCAAGTTCGCATTCTTGAGGTCATAGGATGTATCCTCACCCATATATCTGGCTGAATAAATACCCGGCTCCTTGTTCAAAGCATCTACCTCAAGTCCACTGTCATCTGCAAGCACAATTGCATCTGGCACAACCTGATGAATCGCACGAGATTTGATAAGTGAATTTTCTTCAAAAGTAGTACCATCCTCTACGATATCGATATCTACTCCAGCTTCCTTCATAGAAAGAATTTCGAATTTCTCCTGGTCCAAAATCTCACGAACCTCTTTCATCTTGTTAGCGTTTCCAGTAGCAAAAATAATCTTTGTTTTCATCTTATACCTCATCTGTTCTGCAAAAGCACTGCAGTATTTATCAAAATTTATTTATACAAATATTCCATAATGGAATCATAAAGCGAACGAGCACATTTTTCCTGATAATCTTCATCACACAGATTTGCAAGCTCAGCCTTGTTAGTCATGAATCCAACTTCAACCAGTGCAACAGGAACGTCTGATTCACGAATAATATAGATATCGTCACCCACTACTGTTCCCTTATCCTTTGACTTCAAATCGTTCAGCAAATTCTGCCTACAAATCTCGGCAAATTTCTTTGATTCACCTGTTGAATCACCGCCCTTGTACATCACCTCAGTTCCACTAATCGATGACATACGACCTGATGCCGTTGAATTATTATGAATTGATAAAAACAAATCTGCATCAGAATCATTTGCCAAACCAACTCTGTTTGCAAAGGAAGGATTCTTATCCTCTGTTCTCGTATAATATACCTTTATATTGTTACCATTTTTTTCAAAAAGCTCTTTTAACTTTAAAACAATTGCAAGATCAATGTCCTTTTCACTAATGCCCTGCTTTGTCGCACCAGGTACTGAGCCACCATGTCCCGCATCAATAACAACCACTTTGTCGTACATATCCTTAGGATGAACAAAATCAAAGTATACGAAATTATCTTCATTTTGAGCAGTCAGCTCCAAAACCTCATCAGTAACTATTCCGATTGTTCCTAGCAAATGCTCACTATCATACGTAACATCAACGATATGATCTGCATTTCCCACCATCGGCATATCATCAAAAAAGGTTTTTCCTACACCCTTTATTTTTATTGAAGTCAGCTTATTGACATAATCGCTTTCAATAGAAACATTTTCAGGCGAAATATTTTTAGGTAGCTTAAGCCTAAGCTGATGTCCCTTTAATTTTTCCTGAAGTGAAGCCGAATAATCCTTAGCTTCATCTTCGTTCTCTTTTAATCGTTCCAATACAGACTCGCGTCCAACGTATAAAATATGCTCATCATTAAACGCTGTAGCAATTGTGTGCACATCTGGAATATATATCAATAAAAAGCAAATTAGTATCGTCAAAAAGGTGATTACTAATGTTGCTATCCCCATAAATTTTTCTTCCATTATTCAAGTACTTCCACCTTTTTATTAGCATAAGCTTTAATACAAAGATTTGCTTTTGCAACATCCTCTACACGTTCCCAGTCAAGGCCATTATTTGAAATATAGCCTTTTCCATCTGAAATATCCGCATTTGTTTTCAGCTTTTTATCTGGGTATTCAATGGCAAGTGGACGTAAAGTCTCAGGCGAATTGAGATAAACAATTACCGCAAACTCTTTTCCTAAGGAAACCTCCTGCGCACTAGAAAAAGGAATCGTATAGTAACCAGCAGCATCTAGAGTTCCCTTTGCAACCAGCTTTCTTTCACCAAACGAACCAACATTTTCATAATTTGGAACAAAATATACCTGATATGTAGTCTGTGGTTCTAAAGCATAAAAGCCCGCCGCTTCAACCTTCTGATCCTCTGAAGCCTTAAATACATTTGCACCATAAGCCCACTGCCTATGATATCCTATTTGTCCAACCCAACCGCACAAATCCGACTGATAAATCGAAGCGTATTTATTCAATGTGTCAATCTTCGTGTAGGAAACAGCCTGTTTTCCGATATTGGTATCATAATATGATATGTAAAAAATACCATTTTCACCAAAATTTTTACCCCAACTGTTCTGACATATAAATGCACCATTTGATGGCACATCATCGCCAAATTTTTCAGCAGGATAATTGTCATCCCAACCAATAATTACAACGTCATGATTAGGCTTATGATTTCCCATATAGCAATATGAATTTGTCCGACGATTGTAGCTATTTGAACCTGATAAATTCGAAGTCGTAGCCGAAGCATAAATCGAAGTAGATACACCACCATAACGATAAACCGCTGATTTAATTCCATCTAAATCCTCAGCAGTATAAAACTGAGCTTCCTGTAGATGAATAGGATTTTTCTCCTGATTTGCCGTCAATTCAGCTAATACATTCTTGGAATTTTTAACCTGTGGTCCCTGCCAAGAAAGCAAATATGCAAGAGCCATGGTGTAATCTCCGCCCAAATCTTCCTCTATGCCAAAGGAATTTTCTTTAATCATAGCCTCAACAGAAAACTCATCCTTGACAAGTGGTCTAAGTGTTGACTCCATCGCCTCGAGAGAAGCGCATGCCCAACAAGTTGCATCTGAGCCTTGATTTCGCACTACACTAACCTTGTCAGCTTTTCTCAAATCAAACTTTGCTGGAAGCTTTGGATAATCCTCAACAGTAATCTCGGCAACCTTTTTTTGCTCGTTGTAGACATAGTCAAAACCATATATCTTGCACACATCCTCAAGTCCCAAATAAATCTGACCATTGTACTCGCTAGGCATCGTGCACAACACATAATCATCACCATTTTGTGTTGCAGTCTCATTACCTATCAAAAATTCATATTCAGCATTTGCATCATGAAGTATAATGGACAATTCATTTTTCCTATATACACTTCCATGCAAATCATCACGCACAAAATCAAGTGAAACCGCTGGCTGCATAGACGCATTAATGATAAATTTTTCATTATTATTTTCAAAAGCTTTACCATTGATATTCAAATGCATCGCTTTCATATCATTGATATTCTTTGACATCAATGGATAAAAGACCTCGTCCTTTAAATTAGCTCCTCTAAAGGTTTCTACTGCAGAGTATCTATCATTCCAACTATTAAATTTTCCAAATAGCGTAAGTACAATAAGTAATGCACAAACAATATATTTTTTGGAAAACCTCATTTCGTTAATCGTTCCTTTGTTAAAAAATTTTATTTATTTTTCTTAGGCGGTTTAGGGCCCAAGAACTGATAAAAATAGGTTTTTATCATACCATTGTAGATTTTTCGATTTTTATCTACTTTTTTGTCAATGTACTTTGGAGCCTCTTCGTAGCTCGTAATCACAAACATAGACCAACTATCAAGCCTCTTATAGACTTCGCCAAGTGTCGCATACAGCTTTGGCAAATCCTTTTTATCCTCAAGTCGCTCACCATAAGGTGGATTCGTAACAATAAATCCGTATTTTTTCGGATGGCGAAGGTCTGCCACATCTCTGGTCTGAAAATGAATCTTTTCAGCAACGCCTGCCTGCTTAGCATTTAATCTGGCAATTTTTACCATCTCAGGGTCAATATCATAGCCCTGCAAATCACACTCAACTGACATATCAACTTCTGCAAAAGCCTCTGCAAAGCATTCCTTCCACGTCGCCTGCTCAATCAAATTATCCCAATCTATTGAAACAAATTCGCGATTAAGGCCCGGTGCAATATGACAGGCTATCATAGCTGCCTCTATCAAAAAAGTTCCCGAACCACAAAACGGATCTACCAAAATCCTGTCATGGTGCCACGGCGTAAGTGAAAGCAGTGCTGCTGCCATAGTCTCCGAAAGTGGAGCCTTCGAGGTATACGTACGATAACCTCTCTTATGAAGTGGCGTCCCCGATGTATCCAAGGTCACAACAACCTCATCCTTTAACAAAAATATCCTCACAGGATAGCTCGCACCATCCTCTTTAAACCAATCAATCCCATAATACTTCTTGAGTCGCTCTACCATAGCCTTCTTAACAATCGACTGAATATCCGTCAACGAAAAAAGCTTACTCTTTACCGAAGTCGCCTTAGTTACCCAAAACTTTCCATCCTTTGGAATGTACTTTTCCCACTCGAGCGCCTTTATTCCTTGAAAAAGCTCCTCAAAAGTAGTAGCACGAAATCGCCCAACCTCAACAAGTACACGCTCTGCGCCTCTCAAATAAATATTCGCTCTGCAAATCGCTTCTGCATCGCCTTCAAAGGAAACTCTACCATCCTCAACTCTAGTAATATCGTATCCCAAATCAAAAATTTCTCTTTTCAAAGGTGCCTCAAGTCCAAAGTGACATGGGCAACTAAGAGTATATGTATTAGCCATAAATTTCGGCTTCCTTTCTCATTTAAACGCACTTATATATAATTGATTTTATCATTATACAAGTCAATATTCCATGGATAATAGTATTTTTTTACACCGTGGATAATAGTATTTTATTACACAATTTCTTCCACGCTGATTGTCTTTGGTATTCTCCATCCGCGGCACTACTCTTCGGACAGCGATATCCTTCATCCGCGCTTGTACTGTGGTCTGAGGGCACAGGATTATGAAGAATGAACAACTATTTTTATTATTTTTTCTCCCATCGTGGTCTTTTCATCCGCGGCATTACTCTTCGGACAGCGATATCCTTCATCCGCGCTTGTATCGTGGTCTGAGGGCGCAAGATTATAATGAATGAACAACTATTTTTATTATTTCTTCTCCCATCGTGGTCTTTTCATCCGCGGCGCTACTCTTCAGACAGCGATATCCTTCTTCCGCGCTTGTATCGTGGTCTGAGGGCGCAAGATTATGAAGAATGAACAACTATTTTTATTATTTTTTCTCCCATCGTGGTCTTTTCATCCGCGGCGCTACTCTTCGGACAGCGATATCCTTCATCCGCGCTTGTATCGTTGTCTGAGGGCGCAGGATTATGAAGAATGAACAACTATTTTTATTATTTCTTCTCCCATCGTGGTCTTTTCATCCGCGGCGCTACTCTTCGGACAGCGATATCCTTCTTCCGCGCTTGTATCGTGGTCTGAGGCCACAGGATTTCTTTTGCTAATTTTCTATATTTAAAGTCTATCCCCTCTATGTGTACTTTCTGAAAAATCAAATCAAACAATTTGTAAACAAAAATTGAATCGGACGTCTTTTATAAATTATAAATGCCCCTAATACATAAAAGTCAGCAATATTTGCCACATCAACTCATGTGAAAAATGTCAAAAAATCTACCGGTGAATGTGTAAAAATTTACCTATTTCCTTATTTTCAACCTTTTTTGTAATTTTTTCACATTTTTTTCATATTTTTGTTGCATTTATAAATTTTGTATTATATAATCATTTTCGTGGTAAGGAAATCTTATCACACCCCTTATTAATTATTTATACTCCCCTCAAAAAAGACCGAGTTTCGGTCTTTTTTCCTTTTTATTTTATCTTTTTAATTCTACATCTCCTTCTCAGTTTTTTTATATCCGCTTTTGAAAAAACAACAATTACATTTCTTTTTCATCTCCGACCTCTTACCAACATCTTAATTATAAAATAATTTACAGTTTTCGTTGTATCTCTTGTTTCTGTAAATTTCCACCTCCTACTGTTCTCTCCATCAAAGATATAATTTACAATTTCACGCTCTTTCTCTATTTCTGTAAATTTTTTCATCGAAAATATTTACAGTTTTTGTTGTATTCCTTGCTTCTGTAAATTTCCACCTCCTACAGTTCTCTCCGCCAATGATATAATTTACAATTTCACGCTCTTTCTCTATTTCTGTAAATTTTTTCATCGAAAATATTTACAGTTTTTGTTGTATTCCTTGTTTCTGTAAATTTCCACTTCCTACAGTTCTCTCTGCCAAGGATATAATTTACAATTTCACGCTCTTTCTCTATTTCTGTAAATTTTTTCATCGAAAAAATTTACAGTTTTTGTCGTATTCCTTGTTTCTGTAAATTTCCACCTCCTACTGTTCTCTCCGCCAAAGATATTATTTACAATTTCACGCTCTTTCTCTATTTCTATAAATTTTTTCATCGAAAATATTTACAGTTTTTGTTGTATTCCTTCCTTCTCTAAATTTCCACCTCCTACTCTTCTCTCCCCCAACGTTATTATTTACAATTTCACGCTCTTTCTCTATTTCTGTAAATTTTTTT
>JAZLJM010000034.1:0-11578 GCA_045617805.1 Pseudobutyrivibrio sp. | reverse complement strand
GTCAGAATAACTCCTTTCTTGGGAATTGGTTTTTAGTTTTTAGTCAATTCTATTATACCATATCCAGTGAGGGGTTATTTGTATTTTTAGAAGAAAGAATGCCGTATTTATGCGGCTTGTGGCGTTTCGCAAACGCCTAATTTTATGTATATTAGGGGGGTATTCTCAATGAAAATACTGATACTTGAATTAAAATCAGTTTGCTACAATTCTTACATATATTTTGCAGAAAGTTTAGCAAAAGAATTTTTAAAAAACGGTCATGAAGTCGAATTTTTCAGAGTACCTGAAGAGCCTTTTGAAAATCTTGAAAAATATAAAGGCTTGTCCTTTGATGCAATTATTGACTTTAATTCAGATAAACCTCGCGCCCTTTTAGACGACGACTCATATTTTCTAAATTCTATCGACGCACCTTTTATTGACATAATTTTAGACCATCCACTCTACCACCACGACTCCCTGAAGCATAAAATTAATAATTTCAATGTAATTTGTTTAGATTATAAGCACAAAGAATATATTACCAAGTACTATCCACATATCAAAAATATTTTTGTCACTCCTATGACTGGAGAATTAGCCTTTGGTGAAGAGGTAATCGACTGGGAAAAATGGGAGCAAAGACCTTACGATATAACATTTTCCGGTTCATATACAAACCCTGCTATCATCAAAAAAAGTATTAAAAAGTTACCTGATGAGCTTCAGGAATGTATCAATCTGGCAATAGATATTCTACTCCAAAACACAACTGAAACTATAGAAAATGCAGTCGATATCATTGCTCAGAATGAAGACTATGACTTTATAAAGACAAATCCGGCTATTTTTACGCAAATACTATATCTCGCGGATGCATATGTTAGATGCATTAATAGACATAACCTGGTGCTCTCGCTAGATAAATGTGAAAAAGAACTACATCTATTTGGACCGCTGTGGGAAGAAATGAATCTTAAGCACGCCATAATACATCGCGAGCTTCCCTTCAATTTGTCTTTTACTATATTTAACAAAAGCAAAATATGTGTAAATCTTCAACCAAATTTCAAAGCAGGTGCTCACGACAGAATCTTTTCTGCGCAATTAAATGGCGCTGTAGCATTCACCGACCCAAGCTCTATGATACTTGAAGAATATAAAGATACTAAAAATATTTTACTCTTTTCACTTGATGATTTTTCTAGTATTCCGGCCAAATTGGACACTGCTCTTTCTGATACAGGAAAGCTCAAAAAAATAGCCCAGGCTGGTAATGAAATCGCTTCAAAGCACCATACCTGGACTAATATTTACAACGTCGTAATTTCAACAATCAAAAACGTAAATTAATCAAGCTGAAGTGTCTCCTGATAGAATTCAGCATAATCCTTACGTCCATCCTTTGTAAAAGCAATTGCTGTTCTAGGATGCTGATTTAACAAACCAGTTGCTAAGTACTGTAAATCATATCCCCATACAACATTATCTTCTTTAAGCTTGTTCATATGCTCTTCAACAAACTTGAAAGCATAACGCTCTTTGTACTTAGGATTCTTTAGGAAACCAAGTAATAATTCCATAGCACAGTTTCCTGCACCTCTACCCATTGAATTATATGTAGCATCAAGGTAATCAACATTATCACCTACAGCTTCGATTGTATTTGCAAAAGCAAGCTTCTGATTGTCATGTGCATGAATACCAATCTTCTTGCCATATTTTGCACCGTAATTGCAGTAAATATCTGCAATACGTTGAATCTGCTCTGGATATAATGAACCATAGCTATCAACAATATAAATAACATCAACTGGTGTCTTTCCAATAATATCAAGGCCTGCTTTAACATCATCTAAAGAAGATGTTGAAATAGCCATAATATTACATGAAGTCTCATAACCTTTATTATGCGCATCCTCAATCATGTCAACAGCAGTTGGAAGCTGATGTAAATATGTTGCTACACGAATTAAATCAAGTGGGCTCTCTGCCTTAGGACGAATATCCTCTTTGTAATTACATCTACCAACATCTGCCATAATTGCAAGCTTTAAGTTTGTATTGTTATCACCTACAATTTTTCTAATATATTCATCAGAAGAAAACTTCCAAGGACCAAATTTTGACTCATCAAACTGCTCTTTGTCAGCTCGATAACCCATTTCCATGTAGTCAACTCCAGCCTTTACATTTGTCTCATATAAAGCCTTTGCAAAATCATCAGAAAAATAGAAATCATTTACAAGACCTCCATCTCTAAGTGTTGCATCAACTACGCGTACATCTGCTCTCGATTCAAGTAACTTTGAAACTTCCTTCATCTTTTTTCTCCTTAAAAACCGTCTTTACTTTAGCACTTAAAAGTGCAAAAGCAATTTTGATTATAGCCAAATATAGTATTTGTGTCAAGAAATATCTAAAATTTCCTTCTCTATTGAATAAATCATCTAAAAAATCTATTGCCATATCTCCTGGTGCGGCCTTCACAATCGAGCAGACGTTCCACTGCCTACTCGATTGTCTGAAGCCACAGGTCACGCAGTGACATTCTTCTTTCCTGCGACCTTCAGATTAAAAAAAGAAGTTTGCATGATTAATCACGCAAACTTCTTTTATCTTACTAAAATTTCAGTGTATGAATTTAGAACTTACCAGCCTTAGCAGCTTCCTCAATCGAAACAGCTACAGCTACTGTCATACCAACCATTGGGTTGTTACCAGCGCCGATAAGACCCATCATCTCAACGTGTGCAGGAACTGAAGATGAACCAGCGAACTGAGCGTCAGAGTGCATACGACCAAGTGTATCTGTCATACCGTATGAAGCAGGACCAGCAGCCATGTTATCTGGGTGAAGTGTACGACCTGTACCACCACCTGATGCAACTGAGAAGTACTTCTTACCCTGCTCGATACATTCCTTCTTGTATGTACCAGCTACTGGATGCTGGAAACGAGTTGGGTTTGTAGAGTTACCTGTGATAGAAACACCAACGTTCTCATGCTGCATGATAGCAACACCTTCCTGAACGTCATCAGAACCATAGCACTTAACTGTAGCACGAAGACCATCAGAGTATGCCTTCTCAGATACGATGTTAAGCTTAGCTTCCTTGTAATCGTACTTTGTCTCAACAAATGTGAAACCATTGATACGAGAAATAATCTGTGCAGCATCCTTTCCAAGACCATTAAGGATAACACGAAGTGGCTTCTGTCTAACCTTATTTGCCTTCTCAGCGATACCGATAGCACCCTCTGCAGCCGCGAATGACTCATGACCAGCTAAGAAACAGAAGCACTCTGTCTCCTCTTCAAGGAGCATCTTTCCAAGGTTACCATGTCCAAGACCTACCTTACGGTGATCAGCAACAGAACCTGGGATACAGAAAGACTGAAGTCCCTCACCGATTGCAGCAGCTGCATCAGCAGCTCTTCTACAATCCTTCTTGATTGCGATTGCAGCACCTACAATGTAAGCCCAGCAAGCGTTTTCGAAACAGATTGGCTGAATGCCTTTAATCTGATCGTATACATTAAGACCAGCATCCTTTGTGATCTTCTCAGCTTCTTCGATAGAGCTGATACCATACTGCTTTAATACAGCGTTGATCTGGTCAATTCTTCTTTCATATGATTCAAATAATGCCATTGTTGTTTGTTCTCCTTTCGTTTATTCCCTAATTACTCTTTTCTAGGGTCGATGATCTTAACAACACCCTGCTCAGGCTTAACACGTCCATAAGAACCAGAAGCCTTCTCCCAAGCTGTATTAGCATCGTCACCCTTCTTGATGAAGTCTGTCATCTTTCCAAGGGAAACAAACTGGTAACCAACTACGCAATTATCAGCATCAAGAGCGATACCTGTAACATAGCCTTCAGCCATCTCAAGGTAACGAACACCCTTTTCCTTTGTTGCATACATGGTACCAACCTGTGAACGAAGACCCTTTCCAAGGTCCTCAAGACCAGCACCAACTGCAAGTCCATCATCAGAGAAAGCAGACTGTGTACGACCGTAAACGATCTGTAAGAAAAGCTCTCTCATAGCTGTATTAATAGCATCACAAACAAGGTCTGTGTTAAGTGCCTCAAGAATTGTCTTTCCCTGAAGAATCTCAGCAGCCATAGCAGCTGAATGTGTCATACCTGAACAACCAATAGTCTCAACTAATGCTTCCTCGATAACACCTTTCTTAACATTCAAAGATAACTTGCAGGCACCCTGCTGTGGTGCACACCAGCCTACACCGTGTGTAAAACCAGAAATATCCTCAATCTTCTTTGCATGTACCCACTGTCCCTCCTCTGGGATTGGAGCTGGATCATGCTTAGCGCCCTTAGCTACAGGACACATGTTTTCTACTTCTTTTGTGTAAATCATTGTAGAACTCCTTTCTTCGTTCATAAAATAACGCCCTCTAAAGGCATTATATGTTAAGTATTTTCTCACTAAATTGCAATTTAGTAAAGTATTATATTGTACTTTTTTTAACAATATTATCTTTATCCTTAAATATCGAATCAGAAGGTACAACGCCTCTTACTGAAGACAATGGATAAATATTGGTTCTAGGTCCAATAAGTGAGCCTGGATTTAAAATACTTCCACAGCCAACCTCAACCTCATCACCGAGCATACAGCCATATTTTTTCAATCCTGTAGCAATCTCTTCTCCATCACGTGATTTAACTACAACAAGTGTCTTATCACTTTTAACATTTGAAGTAATACTACCTGCGCCCATGTGTGACTTGTAGCCTAATACAGAATCGCCAACATAATTATAATGTGGCACCTGAACATTGTTAAATAATACGACATTTTTAAGCTCTGTAGAATTACCAACAACGCTGTTTTTTCCAACGATAGCATTACCTCTGATAAAAGCACAATGTCTCACCTCTGCATTTTCATCGATAATCAAAGGTCCATGAAGATATGCTGAATCAAAAACAGTCGCATTTTTTGCAACCCAAATATCCTCTCCTCGCTGCTCATACTTTTCAGGATTAAGAGTTGGTCCCAATTTCTTGATAAAATCAGAAATCTCAGGAAGTACCTCCCATGGATATTCTTTGCCCTCAAATAAAGGAGCTGCAATAGTTTCTGATAAATTATACATTGATTTAATTTTTGCCTGTTCCATCTTTATACATCCTTTCTTATCAGTAAATTCTTCAAAAGAGCTTTACTTAAATTGATCAAACTCAAATACAACTTTATTTTCATCATCTAGTTTTAGATGTGCATCAAAGTATAAACCTTTTTTACTCAAGAATCCAGAAATCAAATCTGTCTTCTTCTCTTTTATCAGCTTTTCAAACTGCTCCTGTTCTATCAATACTCCTGCAATTTTTCCAACAAAAAATGGACAGCTATCGACATCACCTAACACATTATTCTTGCACCTATAGCCATTAAACATTTTTATTACTGGTTCTCCACATTTAGGACATTTGATATCAGGAAGCTCAACATCATTGTTCTCGAAAACAAATTTTACACCCTTTATCTGACCGTCTTCCTCTTTGTTGAGTGCTAATTTAGCATCAAACTTTGTTCCTTTTTTAGATTTAAAACCTGAAATCACAGAAGTTATACCATCATTTAATAATCCCTTAATCTGAGCATCTTTAAGCTTAACGCCCGCAACCTGACCAATATTAAACTTGCAGGAATTTTCAGCATCATCTCTTTTATAATTAGAGCATCCATATCCAAAGGTTGTTTTTACAATATCACCGCCACAAATTGGACATTTTACATCCTTAACTACCTTCGCTTCTACATTTTCAAAATCAAAAGAAACCTGGGATTTACCATCCTCATTTTTAGTTAAAACAAGACATGCATCAAATTTCTTTCCTGATTTACCTTTAAAATCTCTAATTGTCGAAGTTTTGCCATTAGTCAGCAATTCAGTAACAACTGCATTAGACAAAGTCTTCGAAGCTATTGTGCCAATAAAAAATTTGCAGGAATTTTCATCATCACCACGATAATTTGAACAGCTATAACCACTTGTTTTAATCAAAATATCACCGCCACAATCCGGGCACTTGCACCCCTCAAGCTTTTCAGGTTCAATTCCATCAAAATCAAATGTCACCTCGCTATGGCCATCTTCATTTTTTATAAGCTTTAATTTAGCAGAAAAAGCCTTCTTGGACTTTGATTTAAAGCCCTTTAAGACATCTGTAGCACCATCAGTTAATAGCGTAACAAGCTCTTCTTCTGTCAATTTTTTACCTGCAATTTCACCAACATTAAACCTGCAGGAATGTTCTTTATCCTCTCGATGATAATTACTACAGCCATAACCAAATGGTGTCCTGACGATATTACCACCACAATCCGGACAAACAACGCCCTCTATTTTTTGCTTTTCAATTCCATCAAAATCAAATGAAACGCTATATTCTCCGGCATCATCCTTTTCAAGCTTTAATTTAGCAGAAAAGGAAACCTTTGATTTGCTCTTAAAGCCATCGATTTGATCTGTCTTTCCTTCCTTTAGAAGCTTAACAAACTGCTCCTCAGATACGTCAACTCCTGCAACCTGTCCTAGAGAAAATTTACATTTTATCTCTTCATTCATGTAATTACTACAACCGTATCCAAATGAAGTTGTTGTAAGCTCACCACCACATTTTGGGCACTTTATACCTAGTGGTTTTCTAGTTGCAATACCTTTAGAATCTTTGCTTGTAAACTGGTTAATATTAAGCGCAATATTTCGGGTTAAATCATTTTCAACCATTTTATTAGTTTCACGCCTAATATAGTCTTCAAGCTTATTGCGATATTCAACATCATCAACAGTTCCATTAATAATCCCTTCAAGTCCTTTTTCCCAATTAGCTGTCATCTCTGGATTAAGTAAAGAAGGTGTTGTTAAGGCAACAACCTCATATATCATTTCACCCAGCTTTTCAGGTGTAATAATCTGGGATTTGTTATTTTGATTTAAATATCCAATTCTAACAAGCTTCTCTAGAATTTCACCACGAGTTGCCGATGTTCCAATACCTGTATTTTTAATCTGCTCACGTAAGCTTTCGTCTTCAATGAGATTTCCCGCATTTTCCATCGCCAAAATCAAATTTCCAGACGTATATCGTTTTGGTGGAGAAGTCTTTCCTTCTTTAATTTCAAAACCATTAGAAGAAATCTCATCACCATCCTTTATTGCTTCAACAAACTTAATAAAATCCTCTTTTGAGAACGAATCATCATCCTCATCATCTTGATTTGACTCGCTTTTTTTCGGAATTCCAGATATCTTCATATATCCAGGATTTGTAAGAACCTTTGCTGATGCAAAAAGACATTCATCCTCAATTCCAAGCTGAAGCTTTACCCCTTTATACTCAGCAGCAGGATAAAAAATAGATAAAAATCTTCTAACTATCAATTCATACACAGCCTGTTCAAGGGATGGTAAATTTTCAATTCCATTGCACTGTCCAGTTGGAATAATAGCATAATGGTCTGTAACCTTTGAATCATCCGTGTATGCACTCTTTTCAATTCCAACAAATTTCTTTGTAGCAATAATATCCTTTACAAACTCTGCAGTAGGCGCATAGCTTTGAAGCTTATATAAATTCTTATTTATCTCTTTTGCTATTGCAGTCGAAAGAACTCTAGCATCAGTACGAGGATAGGTAGTATATTTTTTCTCGTACAAATTCTGAATAATTTCAAGAGTTTGTGCCGGACTGATTTTAAATCGTTTTGAACATTCAGCCTGTAGCTCTGCCAAGTTAAAAAGTAGTGGTGCTCTCTTCTTTGAATTAGCGACCTCTTTTGATAAAACAACCACCTTTTTGTTTGTTAATTCATCAATTAATTTTTCAGCACTTTCTAATTTTTTGAAACCATTTTCTTTATATAATAAAGGTGAATTATAGTACTTTGATTTCTCAACAGCCTTCCACTCAGCATTAAATTTTACATCAGAAAAATTTCCAACAACTCTATAAAATGGAGTTTCTGTAAAATTTCTAATCTCTCTTTCACGATTTACAACCATGCCAAGAACGCAGGTCATAACTCGACCTATTGCAATTGCCGTATATGAAGTAGTCGCGGCAGCATCATTAATCAGCTTGCCATACTTTACAGACAAAGCTCTGGAAAAATTTATTCCAAGAGCATAATCCTCAATAGTACGCATAATTCCTGATTTACCAAGCAAAGCATACTCCGACATAGGCTTTGCCTCTTTTATTCCACGAATAATCTCTTCGTCAGTCTGAGAATCAATCCAAACTCGAAGCTCATTCATTCCAGCCCTTACGCCACCATAATTTCTAATATTTTCTTCAATTGTCTGTCCTTCTTTTCCAGAGTCACCTGCCCAGTAAACTGTATCAATATCATCTCTATGCAGCAATGAATTAACAATCTGATATTGTTCCTTTGCAGATTGAACAACGCCGTATTTATATTCTTTAGGCAAAAATGGTAAATCTTCAAGTTTCCAGGTTTTGTACTTTATATCGTAGACTTCAGGATAAACCATCTCAACAAGATGACCATAACACCACGAAACAACATATTCATCATTTTCAATATAACCATTCTTGTTGCCATTTACTTTAAGTACTCTAGCAAAATCACGTGCAACAGATGGTTTCTCAGTAATAATTAATTTTTTAGACAAAAAAGTTCTCCTCTAATAAAAAAATCAAACCTACTAAGTACAAGTGCACCTAGTAGGAAAAAATTATAATTCAGTCATATCAACTAATATCAATTTGGAATCTGTCTTTGAAAGCTCAACCAATCTTTCATCAAAGCTTTGGGCAGAAAACAAATACATCGTCTCTGCAGAAATCTTCGCCTGCTTAATAGATGTCAAAAGCTTATCATAATCTTCAAACGGCATGATATCCTTATTCCAATTACAAATCCCGACAATATTTTTCTTATCAAAGCTTCTACCAATAATATCAATTGTATTTTCCTTACCAATCCAGGTTCCAATGCTTTCAATCTTAAGCGGCAGCTTATTGATACTATTCAAAAGCATCAAATACTCTCTACACACTTTGACAAAATATATCTCAAGATAAGAATTAATTCTTGATTTAATAAATCTGTCATAAAACTCTTCTGGAGTCAAAATGTATAATTCAGAAAGATTAGGAAAAACAAAAGTATACCAAAAATGAATCAATGGATCAGAAATCCTATACACACCTTTTTTAGTATTTTCCCAACCACCTGTATCAAAAGATACAGCCTTTGATACAATATTAAAATCAACCAATTTATTAATATAAACAGCTATTTTTGCTCGTGGAAAACTCGAGCTTTCAAACAAATCATTTAGCTTTTCTTTCCCACTGGAAATTCCCTCTAAAATTGTATTGTATCCAGAAAGCTCACGAAATTCTATTCCTAAATGCTCCTTAGGACAATCAAATAATTTTCCATCAGTTCTTAAAATCAACTGACAAACATTCTCTTTTATTGATTTATTGCCGTCCCAATACTTTAAATAAGCAGGAACACCTCCTAATATTCCATATACACCAACACAATCTGCAACAGAATACTTTGGAAACGCTCTTACAATATCAAGAAAAGATAGCTTTTCAATTTCAATTGATGCATCCAGATTTTTAATATTCTTATCAAAAATCATAGTAAACGATTTCTTAGCCCACATATAAGATGATGTAGCTAAAATAATCATAACCTTACCTGGATAGAGCCTTCCCTGTCTTAACGCAACCAATGCTTCAATAAATTCAGTATCATCTTTTGCAATATTTTGAATTTCATCAATAATGATAACCAGCTTAGAACCATCGTGACTCTTAAGACGTTTAAAATTCGATTCATATGAAGATTCTTTTTTTATATCAAATTTCTGCGCAAGCTCATTTGAAAAGAAATCAAACTGCTTATCCTTCGTGCACTGTCTCATTCGATAATAAAAACAGGCTTTATTTTTAATAAACTCAGAAAAAATGCTTTCCTTGTCACATCCATCCTCGCCAAAAAGAAATACAAAATTGCTTTCCTTTATTTGAAATAGATTTTCTAATTTCTTTATTTCTGTCATCCTTGATATCATCATTCTCTCCTCAGAAAGTATTCAAAATTCAAAATCAATTTTATCACAGTATACTTTATTCTGATACAGAGAAAAATAATTTTATCAAAATTTAATAAAAAAAGCTCACAGAAAAATCTGTGAGCTAAAAATGCAATAAATATTATTTTGCTGTGATATATCCCTGAGCCTTAAGTAATTCAGCACAAAGGACTGCACCACCTGCAGCACCACGTACTGTATTGTGTGAAAGACCTACGAACTTCCAATCATAAACAGAATCCTCACGGATACGTCCAACATTGATTCCCATACCGTTCTCATAGTTAACATCAAGCTGAACCTGAGGTCTGTTATCCTCCTGCATATAACGGATAAACTGCTTTGGAGCTGAAGGAAGATTAAGCTCCTGTGGAACACCTGAATAATTCTCAAGAGCTGCAATTAACTGCTCCTTTGTAGGCTTCTTCTTAAACTTAACAAATACCGCTGCTGTATGTCCATTAAGAACTGGAACACGAATACACTGACATGTGATAACTGGAGAAGTTGCAGGAACAATCTCGCCCTTAGCTTCATCAATGTGTCCCCAGATTCTAAGTGGCTCTTTCTCAGACTTCTCTTCTTCACCACCGATGAATGGGATAATATTTTCTACCATCTCTGGCCAATCCTTAAATGTCTTACCAGCACCAGAAATTGCCTGATATGTTGTAGCTACAACCTCATATGGCTCAAACTCTTTCCAAGCTGTAAGAACTGGAGCATATGACTGAATTGAACAGTTAGGCTTAACTGCAACGAAACCACGTGTTGTACCAAGTCTCTTCTTTTGGAACTCGATAACCTTCATATGATCTGGGTTAATTTCAGGAACAACCATAGGAACATCAGGAGTCCATCTATGAGCAGAGTTATTTGAAACTACAGGAGTCTCTGTCTTAGCATATGCCTCCTCGATAGCCTTAATCTCATCCTTTGTCATATCTACAGCAGAGAATACAAAATCAACCTCTGAAGCAACTGCCTCAACCTCATTTACATTCTTTACTACGATTTTCTTAACAGCGTCTGGCATTGGAGTATCCATTTTCCATCTATCACCAATTGCCTCTTCATATGTCTTACCAGCACTTCTTGGGCTAGCTGCAATTGTTGTAACCTCAAACCATGGATGATTCTCTAATAATGAGATAAATCTCTGTCCTACCATACCTGTACCACCAAGGATACCAACGCGTAACTTATCGCTCATTTTACTTTCTCCTTAAATAACTTGTTTTTCGTAGACGGACATTTGTCCGCGATACGTTGTATTATAATCAAATTTCACAAATAAAGCAAGTCATATTTATAAATATTTACAAATATGAAATTATTTGTTAAATAAAAAAGTAAATTCCACTTCTGGTTGAATTTAGTCTTACACTCCGGTATAAAAGCGTGTATTCTACATATTGCCTCTTATCCGCAGTAGAAATGAGGTATATATGTCAAAGAAAATAGAAACAAACCAGA
>JAZLJM010000033.1:0-21798 GCA_045617805.1 Pseudobutyrivibrio sp. | reverse complement strand
CTGCCTTTACAATCCGTTCAAGGTCGGTCTTCGCTCCGCTACGGTCCGTCCATAACAATGGTCCACAGGACCATTTGGACCCTTGAAAATCTGCTTGCCGATAAAACAGAAATGGACCACTACCTTTGCACTATGGTAGTGATCCATTTATCTTTCATCGATTATTCTTTTACAAAATGATTATAACTTCTAAGCTTATATTCTCTATAACAAAGAGCCAAAAATAATAGCGACATTGCTAACCAATATATAAACTTGATTGCTTTCTTCATTTTATCCAATCCTTACATGATGCTTTAACTGGAAGTTCTCATCATTAGAGCAAAGATACATAATACCTTCTACTAAACCAAGGACAGCTGGAATACCTGTCCAACAGAAGCAAAGGTATAAAATACCCATACCGACTTTTCCCAAGTAAAACTTGTGAACTCCAATTCCTCCAAGTAAAATTGCAAGTACACCTGCTGCAACTTTACTCTTTACAGGCCATGAAGGATTAATTCCTGTCATATATACCTGCTGTGGAGCAGCTTGCTGGATAACTACCTGTGGCTGAGGTTGCTGAACATATACTGTCTGAGGTTGTTGAACCTGCTGTGCAGCCTGCTGAACCGCTAACTTCTCCCCACAAAACTTACATTCTGTTGCGCCCGGATCAATTGGAGCGCCACACTGTGGACATACATTTTCTGCCATGTCGAATCCTCCTTTTAATTTATCTTCTGCCCATTAAATACATGGGGATAGAAACTAAACAATAAACAAATAATAATATCAAATGAATTAACGTAAACTGGACACTCGAAACAGATGTGATACATGCAATGTTTATTACATCAAGAGCAATAGTATATATAACTGTTGTCATGATTAATGGGATTAAATATCCAATTTTTATTGGCCGTGAAAACATATTACAAAAAACAAAATACGCCAGCGCAACAAATCCTATAATTTCGAATACTAATGCAGAAACAAAATTATCCAATGTATCTATTTTCAACACTGCAAAAAACACATACATAATAATCGCCACATAAAACACCCATAAGAAGCAAGATAAGATTTTCTTCATTTACTCCACCTTCTTTCCACATTCTGGACAGAATTTTGTTCCAGGTGCTAATTTGTTACCGCACTCACAGATTATTTCACTATTATTAAATCCGCATTCTGGACAAAATTTCGAAGCTAATGGAATCTTCGCGTGGCATGAAGCACATTCTTTTGTATCTTCTCTATGAATTGGATTGCCAACAGTCTGATTCATTGACGCACCCATACCCATAGCTGCTCCAAGTCCTATTCCACCTGCGGCAAATGCCCCGGCTACACCACTTTGATTGTTTGCCGCGCCTTCGTATACATCGAATGATCTCTTTGTTGCATAACGTCCATCACCCATTATTTCAAAGGCAGCCTTATCTTCAAGAATCTTATTTATCTTCTCAAAATCTTCATCTGGGAAGTTAATTGATTGTATATAAAAGTTAGCAACTGTAAATCCATACTTCTCAAACTCTGGTGAAATCTGCTCCTTTACCTTTTCTGATAAAGGTTCTAGTTTAGTTGAAATTTCAAGTGCAGAAATCCCATTATTAATTATCGCATCAGCTATAGCTGATTTAGCTTTTATAACAAGAATACCCCTGTAGTATTCTTTTATCTTATCGAACTTAACAATATCTGCTTTTTGCATTCCTCCTATAACCTCTTTAAATAAAGTAGTCACATCCAGAATGCGAAGTCCCATCTGACCAAAAGCTCTAATTCTAAGTTTTACATAATACTTTGGATCAATTAACTGAATTGGATCAATTGTTCCCCAGTTAATGTCTAATTTAACTGTAGTATTAATAAAATATACTTCCGCACTAAATGGGGTTCTTCCGCCAAAAGGTGCGTTGATTAAACTTTTTAAGATTGGTAGATTTTCAGTTGCCAATGTATATGTTCCCGGGTAAAAAACATCAGCAATCATGCCACCTCTTACAAATAACGCAACCTGCCCCTCTTGAACAATAAGTTGAGTTCCAAGTACAAGTTCCTCTGATGGATACTTATATATTAGCCAATCTCGACTTTTTAATCCGTCAAAACGAACCACATCAATTATTACCATGTCTATCATCTCCTTCTTGGAATATATGTCTGCCGATAAAAGTGTACTTTTTGAAACTCTCAAATCATGAATAAAATAATCTGATTTTTGCTTGTAAAATCAAGGTTTTATGTGCTAAAATAAGTTTGGTTTAGTTTGTAAAAGTGCAGTTTCAAAAAGTACACATTTGCGAATTTTTATTAGTCAGAATTCTCAAACTTTTTAGCTTTTCCATAAAATGTTCCTACTGGCATATTGCAAGCTTCAGCTGCTTGCTTTAATGTCATTTTTTTTGCTCTCCATTCATTGTGAATTTCATAAAAATTATCTGGCAAAGGCTTTGGTGGCCGCCCAAATTTCACACCTCGTTCCTTGGCAGCTGCAATCCCTTCAGCTTGTCGTTGGTGTATCATTCTATACTCAGATTCAGCAACATATGATAATAAGGCTAATATCAAGTCACTTATAAAGGTACCTAATAAACTTTTTTCTTTGCGAGTATCAAGAACAGGCATGTCTATTACAACTACATCCGCTCCTTTTTCCTTAGTAATAATTCTCCATTGCTCACTTAAATCCATATAATTTCTTCCTAAACGGTCAATAGATTTAATGAACAGAACAGAATTTCCATTCAGCTTTCTTAATAACTTTCTATATTGAGGGCGATCAAAGTTTTTTCCGGATATTTTGTCAATAAAAATGTTCTTCTCTGGGACACCCATCTCCCTCATAGCAATGAGCTGTCTATCCTCATTTTGTTCCCGTGTAGAAACTCTTACATATCCATAAATTGTTTGTTTTTCAGTTTTTACCATCGTTACCACTCCTTTTGTTTTCATAAAAAAATCCCATTGACTAAAGGTTAATCAATGGGAGTATCGACTCGTAATATTTTCAATTATCTCGAATTAGCACAATCAATCACGCTGCTATTCTTTCAATGCTATTGCATTCTTCTCTAATGCGACAATACAAGTGTCTATACCAAATGTCACAAGGTGCTTCAGCAAGCTTGTTTCTTAATGAACAAGCCGATGCCTTAGTTAATGGATCCACCATAAGCGCACATGCAAGCCCTAGACGTTTCATGGTGGCCTCATAATTCATACATCCAAATACATTTAATACTTCCTTTTCTCTAATAGTTAATTCCATTTCTTTTCTCCTTTTCACCAATAAAAAAAGCAACCGGGACACCTGATCTCGATTGCTCATGATAATAATATCACTGCTCTTTATTTAATTAAAGTACATCATTGTCACAAATAATGCTCAATTTGTCATAATTACTGCCACGATTGTCACAAATTGTCATATCTACACTATAGCACCTCTAGAATCTTTATTCTATGCACAGTATTAGGATATTTTTAGGATTTTATTAGGATATTTTTCGACATTTTAAAAATATCACCATTAAAACCAATAGTAAATGGACAACTGGTGGACATTTGGTGGACATCCAATGGCTCCACCTCAAACACATTATAATCATAACAGTTTTCTTTCTTCAAAAAAAGCACAAATCATGCACAGTTTCTGAACAAAAGTGAACAAATATGAACTTATCCATCAAATCCACTATAACAATATCATACCTTGAGACTCATTAAAACTGCCATCATGTCAACAATTTATGGACAATATGTAGACACAATGTAGACATCCTATATCTTTCAGCTCGTATCTGCCTGAATTAGCTTCCTTTCTCTTATAATTCTTACATCATTCTAGGAATAAGCTGCTTCATTACCTGCCGCTATAACAATACAATTATCCGGTAGCTTATGCTCTCCAACTACTCTATCTTCCTTCGTCAGAGGAATCAAATTCTCAATGCGTTAACACCTTCCCTTTTGGGGCATAAGAAAAGCAGCTATGATTGAGGCTTTCTTTACCTCTCTCTCAACTGCTCTATTGTAATAATATCACACTGTTTTTTGTTTTAAAAAGGACACTATATGGACATCATATGGACAAGCTATAATTTAATTGGGTATCCTTTTTTTACGACATCTATATGCTCACAGTAATCGCCAAAGTACATCTCCAAATAAGGTACATACCCAGATAAAACTTCAGCACACGTTGGACCTAATATTCTCTTATTATCTTTTTTTGTTCCCTTTATCCTACTTTCAATAGTTACTTCGTTTGTAAAAACAAATATAATTTCTTGATCTATACCCATGAACTCATTCTCAGAAAAATCTTTAGGAACACCATATAAACCAAGCTCATGATATTGATTAAGAATCTTGCAAGCTTCCTTAATACGATCATCCATTAACCGACCCTCAGAAGTTTTTAATTGAAAATACTCCTCCATGCCCTCCAGATGTGCTATTAGCCCACTATTTTGATTCAATGCACTTGGTGTCGACTTCACCTCAATCATACAGATTGCTACAGGATTTCCCTTCTTATCAAAACGAATGCCAAACATATCTGGCTTGTTGTTATTCTTAACCTCAGTGGTTCTTCCACCTGGTTGCATAAATTCTAAATCATATATAAATAAACCATCCTTAAAAAGGTGATTACTAAGAAAGAGATCTTGCTGTGCATGTTTTTCTACACAATTTTGAAAAGTTGCATGCATAGAGATATTTTTATCTTCATTTGTCTCTCCTTCATGAGATTTAAAATAGTATTCTTTGATATAATTTTTAGGTCTAATTTCTCTTTTTGTCTTTTTTGACCTAGCATTATAAATATCAAACGCTTCAGTATATGCTGGATTAAAATAATCAGCATGCATAGCGTCTAACAATATAAAAGATTCTTCCACAACACGACTGATATCTTCATATGTTGAGCCACTAGGATTATAAGCTAAATCTATAATGCTATAATTATAAATATCTTTCTTAGTATTATGTGATCTTGAAACTAATCTTCCAGTATCGTATAAAGTCTTATAATCTTCCCCATTAGTCCCCTTAAATCCTAAATCCATTAATTTCTCAATATATTCATTCCAATTAGTCATAAATCGAGAGTGGTCAGCGCTAATTCCTACTTTAGGTTTGTTGTCATCATCTATGGTTAAGTCCCAAATCATATGATTATTTTTATATATAGTAACTCTACCCTTTTCGGAATCATTTCCTCTAAAACACAATCCTAGTTCTGAATGTTTTTTTACAAAATCCAAAAAAGCCAACAACTTTGTTTTATCTAATAATGCATCTATTAACTCTTGACTTACATCCCTAGTAAATGTTGATTTCATCTTCGTAACCTTCCTTTTAATTTTTCCCCAATATCAAGCTTCTCAAATTCCCCTGCATTTTCTGTATGCATAGGTACTATTTCTTCCTTCGGATCCACAGCCTTAATGACCTCTTCAATCATCTTTGCTGTAGCATGACCACTGGTATGTAGTTGCTTGAATTCTACACCCTTTGCCTTCCATTTTTCAATGAAATCATACCAGGATTTCTGAAAGGCCTTACTCTCGGGATTAAGATAACCATCCCACATTGAATAGATTATTACAGACTTCTCATCAGAGGCAATGAATGCTTCAAGATATTTATCACAAGACTCATCAGCTTTAATAAGAGCTAAGAATCCAAATCTATCCATAAGGTACTTCTGAGTGTATGATTTACCTGATTTTTTGGATGTTAATTCCGCGTTAAGATTAAGAACCTCAACATTGTCAAAATCATAAACAGAAGCCATTGCACCAGCTGTTTCTGAGAAGGTTTCAAGCTGCTTCTTGTAATAATAATTGTAGGTATACATATATGACTTCTTATCTTCATCCTTATTCACCTTCTTCCAGGCTTTATGAAAGCTTGCCAAGGAATCAAGGTTTGTAGAGGAACAGATTAAGAAAGCATGCCTATGATCCTTAAGATATTCCTCAGCCTCTAGTTGCATTTCATATTCAGTCTTAACCTTTTCAGAAAGACGACTCATCATTGTACCCTCAATAATAAGCGTATCTACATTTCTCTTTCCGAACCTTCGAACATAGGATTCTATAAGCGGAAGCATAGCCTTTCCTCTACGACCATGACCTCTGAAGTCTCCTGTATGAAGTATAATCTGCTTTCCGTCCTCGTGATTATCCTCATCTGCTTCAATCAAAAACATATAAGCATCATAAGCAGAATGATCCACGCTATAAGGTTCAATATGAAATCCAGAAATATCTATATCATCATAGTTCTTTCCATTCCACTGAAAGGTCTTAACATGGCTATCATCCTTAAGCAATTCATAGGTATCCTTATGTGGTTTAGCATCGGTTTCATTAGGAATCTTAGATAAATGCTCATGGAGATTGAGCATAACCTTTCTAGCCGTATCACCCATATATATGGGATATCCTTGGGAATATTTAAAATCTGGCCAACATGATCTCCATGATAATGCGTAAAGAATACAGCATCAATTGGATTTACATCCCAATCATAATGAAAATCTTCATTTTCACATCCTGGAAGAGATGAGCCATAATCAACCATTATTCTATGAGTTTCCCCCTTATAATTACTGGTAATAACCGTTACACAACCGCCAATCTGATTGCCGTGAAATACTTCTACATTTCTCATAGACACCTTCCCTTCCAGAATAGCTAACTCTCCCATATACTTATTATAAAACAACACCACCAATATCCAACCTTCAATTTCAGCTTAAATTCATAAGGACTATCATAGGATTTATTTAAGTTTATTAAATTATCAATGTTCAGTATCATTAAACATTGTCATGATTAAGACTTGTATAATATAAAGCATATATATGAACAAAAATATGCACATAATAAGGGTCCTGTTTTCACAGAGCCCCGCATAATTCAATTTGAACGTCAGGTCCAAACTTCATCTTCATACTACCGAATGAAGTAAACCTTTGATCTTAAGAATCTGATAAAGCTCGACTCCTTCCTTTGTCCTGATAAATCTTTTGTTTGTAACTTTTCCATCTTTAGTTAATTCCTTTAACTGCTGTATGGATTTCATACTTTCCGCTGTCATAAGCACCTCCTATCGTTGTATTTTGCTGACTAGACCATAAACTTGCGTATAAACGCAAAAAAGACACTCTTCTAAGATTTTTGTTTCTTAGAAAAGTGTCTTCTTAATCCTAACAATATATAGTTTTTACAACAATTTTATGGTCAGCGTGTGATTAAACTGTATGTCGACCCCTTACAAGCCCAGTAAAATCAATGCTTTCAGCCTAGCCTATCAACCAGTATTACAATTCCTATACAGGAATTCCTCATGACATTAAATTTTACCTCATAATTTAATTCCCACAAGCCTGGCTATAAGCCTACGCCGTAATCCTCTTAAGCTTAAACGAATTAATAACTGCTCGAATAAACTCGTCTGCTACGACAACTACGAAGATTGCAGCTATACCACCATGTAAGAGATATACCACAACTCGTGACATTATGATAACAAAGGCTGTTCCAAAAATCTGAGTTCCAAGCATCCATTTTGTGTTTCCATAGCCTTTGATTCCAGAACCAACCTGCATATTGACTGACTTTGGAAAAAGGTCAATTCCGACAATAATCAGGTAAATTGCAGCCATCGACAATACCTCTTTATCTGTAGTAAATAGACCTAAAATTGGCGTTGGTATTGCAATAAAGAACACTAGCATGGTTCCACAAAGTATTGCGCAAATAGCGAGCGCTGATATTACAACCTTACCAATTTCTTTCGGACAGCCCTCACCTGTTTTTCGTCCGCATAGTGTAACTGTTGCGCTAGATAATGCTGCTACTGCACAAATTGGTAAAAGCTCAACACTAAATACAATACTGTACACACCTGCTGCAACATCGCTTACATGATTTAGGACAACAATAAGCATCATGCTTCCAAAATTCCAGGCAAAATCCTCACAGGCTGACGGTAAGCCAAGCTTAATCGAATTAATATATAGCCCGAATTTTGCTGCAAAAATATCCTTCATCTTTGGCTTGAGACTTATCTTTTTATCACGTGCAACCAGGCTTAAAACAGCCAGTTCACCTGCGAATTCTGCAATAGTTGTAGCAAGAGCTGCACCGCGTATTCCCATGGCAGGAAAACCGAATTTTCCAAAAATCATTATCCAATCAAGCACAATATTAATAAGTGCTCGAAGGATGCCGTAATACATTAAATATTGTGTCTTCTGCTCAACCTGAAGCATAGTATTTACAGCAGCGCCAATACCAACTGTTATAAATACAGGTGAATAAATTCTAGAGTATGCTACGCATAATTCCAGTACACTCTCAGAAACTCCCATTGCCCTAAATATAGGCTCAGGCAAAAAACACCACAGTAAAAATAGTACAATTGACAACGCACTACTATACTTAAACAACGCACATATATATCCGTATGCTTCATTTCGTTTACCCGCACCCATTGCCTGTGATGCCAAAATTGTAGTACCGATTGCCAATGTAAAAACCAGACTCATAGTAGTCCAAATTGGACTTGAAACATTTCCTAGCGCAGTCATATTTTTGATATCAAGACGTCCTAAAAACATCTTGTCTATCATCATCTGAATCTGTGATATTACTTCACTAATAAACAATGGCCATGCTATAAAAATAAGACTTTTTAAGTATTTCTTTTCCATATATTCCTCCATATATCATGACCTACCCGATTCTATTTCAAGTATTCAATTTAATACCGAACTGTACAGTTCCTTTTCAAATATCCTTTTAAATACTGACCTATACAGCTCTATTTCAAATACTCTTTCAGATACTGACCTATACAACTCTATTTCAAATACTCTTTCAGATACTGTCCTGTACAGCTCTATTTCAAGTACTCTTTCAGATACTGACCTGTACAGCTCTATTTCAAGTACTCTTTCAAATACTGACCTGTATAGCTCTTTTTCACCTTTACAATTTCCTCAGGTGTACCCTTCGCTACAACAGTTCCCCCTCTGTCTCCACCATCAGGTCCCATATCAATTATGTAATCCGCACATTTTATTACATCTAAATTGTGCTCGATTACAACTACTGTATTGCCACTATCAGAAAGTCTTCTGATAATCTCCACCAGCTTGTTTACATCATCAAAATGAAGCCCCGTAGTAGGCTCATCTAAAATATAAATTGTCTTTCCAGTCGCTCTTCTCGAAAGCTCCGTAGCAAGCTTAATTCGCTGCGCTTCGCCACCAGATAGAGTTGTACTAGGCTGACCTAATTTGATATAACCAAGCCCAACATCATTTAAACATTTTATCTTATTGTAGATACTTGGAACATTTTTGAAAAATTCGCAAGCATCATCAACAGTCATATCCAGAATATCGTAGATAGTTTTGCCTTTGTAGTGTACCTCTAAAGTCTCGCGATTATATCTCTTTCCATCACACACTTCACATGGCACATATACATCTGGTAAAAAGTGCATCTCGATTTTTATTATTCCATCACCAGAGCACGCCTCGCAGCGTCCGCCCTTTACATTGAAAGAAAAACGTCCCTTCGTGTAACCACGTTCCTTTGCATCAGTTGTACTTGCAAAAAGATCACGTATCAAATCAAACACACCTGTGTAGGTCGCAGGATTTGATCTAGGGGTTCTACCTATTGGTGACTGGTCAATATCAATCACCTTGTCCAACTGTCCAACTCCCTCTATTGAATCATGTGCTCCCGAAACCTTCTTGGCTCGATTAAGCTGTTTTGAAAGCTCTTTGTATAAAATCTCATTGATAAGTGAGCTCTTTCCAGAGCCTGAAACACCTGTTACTACTGTAAGTATGCCTGTCGGAATTGACACATCAATATTCTTAAGATTGTGCTCCCTGGCTCCTTTTATTGTAAGCCAACCCACTGGCTCGCGACGCTTACCAGGAACAGGTATACAGAGTTTACCACTTAGGTACGCACCTGTAATTGAATCAGGATTTGCCATCACCTCTTCTGGTGTACCTGCTGCAACTACCTGTCCACCATCCTTGCCGGCACGTGGTCCAATATCCACTAAATAGTCAGCCGCGCGCATAGTATCCGCGTCGTGCTCAACCACAATAAGAGTATTCCCCAAATCACGCAGACCCTTTAAGGATGCCAACAGCTTATCATTATCTTTTTGATGCAAACCGATAGAAGGCTCATCTAAAATATATGCCACGCCAACCAGACCTGAACCAATCTGAGTTGCAAGTCTAATTCGCTGTGCCTCACCACCAGATAGCGTGGCAGTAGCACGAGAAAGTGAAAGATAGTCAAGTCCTACATCCACTAAAAAGCTCAGTCGGTTTTTGATTTCCTTCAAAATTGTGGCACCGATTTTCTTCTGCTGCTCAGTCAAATTGAAATCATCAATCATATCTCTAAGCTCGTGAACCGGATACTGAGTCATTTCAAAAATATTCTTATCAGAAATAGTCACCGCCAAGGATTCTTTTTTCAGACGCTGTCCATGACAGCATGGACATGGACGGTAAAACATATACTCCTCGTATGAACGCTTCTGAGATTCAGAAAAAGTCTCACGATATCTTCGCTCAATATTTGCAATCAAACCCTCAAAAACTGTAGGGTAAACGCCTACGCCACGCTGCCCCTCGTATTTTACATCGACACTTCTGTCGAAGCCCTCGATAAACATCTTTTTTATATCCTCAGGAAGTTCGCAATAAGGCGTATCAAGAGAAAACTTGTATTCCTTTGCCAATGCCTCAAGCAAAGCATGGGCAAAGCTACCCTCTTTGCCTGAAGATGCCCAGCCTGTAACCTGAACAGCACCTTCGTTAAAGGATAGCGATTTATCAGGAATCATCAGCTCTTCTGCAAATTCCATCTTGTAGCCGAGTCCAAAGCACTCTGGACACGCGCCAAAAGGATTGTTAAAGGAAAAGCTTCTTGGCTCCACCTCATCCACACTGATACCGCAATCTGGGCACGAAAAGCCTTCCGAAAACTTGATTTGCTCACCGTCAATCACATCAACTATCATCAAGCCATCTGCAAGCTTAAGTACCGCCTCAATAGAATCAGTAAGTCTTTTCTCGATACCTTCTTTTATCACAAGACGGTCTACTACTATCTCGATATTGTGCTTAATATTTTTATCCAGCTTAATTTCTTCCGAAAGGTCATAGAGACTTCCATCTACATTGACACGAACATAGCCGGATTTTTTCGCCTTTTCAAAAAGCTTTTCATGGGTACCCTTTCTACCACGAACAACTGGCGCCAATAATTGTATTTTTGTCCTCTCAGGCAGCTTCATAATCTGGTCAACCATCTGGTCAACTGTCTGCTTCGATATCTCTTTGCCACAATTTGGGCAGTGAGGCGTACCACATCTAGCATAAAGCAATCGCATATAATCATAAATTTCTGTCACTGTACCAACAGTAGAACGAGGATTGTGATTAGTCGATTTCTGGTCAATCGAAATCGCTGGTGGCATCCCTTCCATATGCTCGACATTTGGCTTTTCCATCTGTCCCAAAAACTGACGTGCATAAGAGCTTAGCGATTCCATATAACGACGCTGACCTTCGGCAAAAATTGTGTCAAAAGCAAGCGACGATTTTCCTGAGCCAGAAAGTCCTGTAAGAACTACAAACTCGTCACGTGGAATATCTATAGAAACATTCTTAAGATTATGTTCATTTGCTCCTTTTATTTTTATGAATTTCTTCTTATCCATAATATTTCTCCAAAATTATTGATTATCATCAGAGGCTTTGCAGCATCTCCTTTAACTCAATCATCTTATCCCTGTACTCAGCCGCAGCTTCGAAATTCAATTCACTAGCAGCCTTTTGCATCTTCTTCTGAATATCAGCAATAAATTTCTCAAGCTCATTCTTATCCATCTCTTCTGGATCCTTCTTAAACTGAAGCTCCTTCTTAGCAATTTGCTTAGAAATAGATATAAGCTCTCTGACAGATTTTTGAATTGTCGTAGGCGTGATTCCATACTCTTCGTTATATTTCTGCTGAATTTCTCTACGACGTCTTGTTTCATTTATGGCATTTTCCATAGATTCAGTCATGTTGTCTGCATACATAATTACATGACCGTCGGCATTTCTCGCAGCACGACCAATTGTCTGAATCAAAGAACGCTCCGAACGAAGGAAGCCCTCCTTATCAGCATCCAAAATTGCCACAAGTGTAATCTCAGGAATATCCAAGCCCTCACGAAGAAGATTGATTCCGACAAGAACATCAAAAACATCAAGTCGTAAATCACGAATTATCTCAGCACGTTCCATCGTATCAATATCTGAATGCATGTATTTAACTCTAACCCCTAGTTGGGCAAGATAATCTGTCAAATCCTCTGCCATCTTTTTGGTTAAGGTTGTAATAAGAACCTTATTTTTCGCGGCTGTTTCTTTTTTGATTTCTGCGTACAAATCATCTATCTGACCAGTAACTGGACGAACCTCAACCTCTGGGTCAAGCAAGCCTGTAGGTCGAATCACCTGTTGAGCACGCAGCATCTCATGCTCCCGCTCATAATCTCCTGGCGTTGCAGACACAAACATCATCTGGTCAATTTTTGTCTCAAACTCTGAGAAATTCAAAGGTCTGTTATCTAGCGCCGATGGCAATCTAAATCCATAATCAACAAGATTACTTTTCCTAGCCTGGTCCCCCGCATACATTCCTCTAACCTGCGGCAAGGTAATATGCGACTCATCTATGATAATTAAAAAATCATCTGGGAAATAATCAATAAGACACTTCGGAGGCTCACCAGGCAACTGATTAGTTAAATGCCTACTGTAATTCTCAATTCCAGAACAAAATCCCGTCTCTCTTAGCATCTCGATATCAAAATTTGTTCGCTCGGAAATTCGCTGAGCCTCAATCAGCTTATCCTCAGACTTAAAATACTTTACTCTCTCTACAAGCTCTTCCTCGATGCTTGCACAGGCTGAATTTATCTTGTCCTGAGGGATGACATAATGACTTGCAGGAAAAATCGCTACATGCTCCAAATCTCGTCTGACATTTCCTGTAAGAATTTCAACCTCACTAATCCTATCTATTTCATCTCCAAAAAACTCAAGTCTAATAGCAAAATCTGTGTTGTTCGCAGGAATAATTTCTATGGTATCACCACGAACCCTAAAGGTTCCTCGATCAAAATCCATATCATTTCGCATATACTGAATATCAATAAGCGCATGAATCACATCATCTCTATCCTTGATGTCACCCGGTCTTAAAGAAACCATCATATTCTGAAAATCATCCGGTTCTCCAATGCCATAGATACAGGAAACTGAGCTAATAATGATTACATCCTTCCTCTCCGAAAGCGATGCAGTGGCAGAAAGACGCAATTTATCAATCTCATCATTTACCGAAGAATCCTTTGCAATATATGTATCAGTACTTGGCACATACGCCTCTGGCTGATAATAATCATAGTAACTGACAAAATACTCAACCGCATTCTCCGGAAAAAACTCCTTCATCTCAGAATAAAGCTGTCCTGCCAGAGTCTTGTTGTGCGCAATAATAAGCGTCGGTTTCTGCAGCTTCTCAATTACATTTGCCATCGTAAAGGTTTTTCCAGAACCAGTAACACCGAGTAGGGTTTGCATCTGATTTCCTTCTTTAAACCCCTTTACAAGTTCTTCAATTGCCTGCGGCTGGTCGCCAGTAGGCTGATATTTTGAATGCAACTTAAATTCCATATATTCACAGCTTTCTTTTGCTTACAAAATAAAAAGACCTCCAAAGAGAATATGTCATCACCTGATAACAGCTATCTACTGGAGGTCATAATTGATAAACTAACTACTCAAAATCTACATGCTCATTTGCGAAATGCTGTGTTGTCTCGCTCTTTTCAGAGTCATCACAACAAACATCTACTGCCTTTTCCTGTGGAATAGACTTTGGTTTATTATCTACCTTTGAGTTGTTTCCAAAGCCAAGCATTTCTGTCTTAAAAGTAAGATCAGCGGCTGCTGAAGCCAAATCAGTAGGAACAACAATCTTTGTTGCTCTACCATCACCAAGCTTTGAAAGTGCCTCTAGCTTCTTAAGTTCAAGAACTGAACTATCCATCTGTGCATTTTTAAGCATCTCAATACCACGAGACTCAGCTTCATAAACAAGACGAATTGATTCTGCCTGACCAGTTGCTCTGGCAATTGCAGCATCTCTTTCTGCCTCAGCCTTTAATACCATAGCCTGCTTGTCACCTTCAGCTCTAGTAATAGATGCCTGCTTGTGACCTTCTGCCTCAAGTAAAGTCTCACGACGATCACGCTCAGCCTTCATCTGCTTTTCCATTGAACGCTGAATTTCCTCTGGTGGAATGATGTTCTTAAGCTCAACACGATTTACCTTGATTCCCCAAGGATCTGTAGCTTCATCAAGAATGTCCTGCATCTTTGCATTGATAGTATCTCTTGAAGTAAGTGTCTCATCAAGCTCAAGTGCACCTACAAGATTTCGAAGTGTTGTAGCTGTGAGATTTTCAAGAGCTACGATTGGTCTTTCTGCACCATATGCATAAAGCTTAGGATCAGCAACCTTGAAATATACAACAGTATCAATCTGCATAATTACATTATCAGAAGTGATAACTCCCTGTGGTGGGAAATCTGCAACCTGCTCCTTCATGGAAATCTTCTTTGCAACTCTATCTACGACTGGAATCATTACATGAAGACCCGCATCCCAAATTGCATGGTACTTACCAAGTCTCTCAATAACAAATACGCTAGACTGTGGCACAATACGAATACCTAAAATAATAAGCAATACAATAATAAATATAATTACACCTAACAAACCCATATTATCCTCCTTAACGAATGATATTACCATCATATCATTTTTTAAAAATAAAGTATATAATTCACATAATAATACAAATTCACACTTATTTAGACACTTGTTTCGCCTCTAGCTCTCATTAGTTTTTCCTAAGCATTTCTTTACATCATCGATATCAGAAAAACGCTCCAAAACCTCTGTTGTATGCATTGAAAAAAATCCAGCATAAAATGCATCCATTATCTCTGGATATGAATCATCGATAAACATAATCTCATCCGGCTTTAAGCTGTCTCTTTCTGCTATCATTTCCATAATCAGGACCTTTTTATGCTTATCATCGATAGAGATCAAATCACCATGATGCAAGAAAATATCAGGATAGCACTCACGAAGTCTATTGTATTTCGAATTATACTCAAAGCTGTTGGAGCACTCTGTCAAACCGTACACCTTCACGCCATTTGCATTTAATTCTGTAATTAGATTGAACATCCCCTTTGGTGCCACGCAATCAATATAGGCATTGTTAAAAATATTGAACTTAAGCCAGTCTACATATTCCTTAAAGCCGACTGTTCTTTTTCCTTCGTTGTCATACATCTTCAGACAAAGTAATGTATTGTCTACATCTGCAAAAACCGCTTTAATATTTTTTAATCTTCTGTCCATATCAGCCCCTCCAATCCATAGATAATTTGAATAGTCCCAAGTAAAAGCCTATGAAAGCTTTCTTTCAATTTCATCTAAAATCTTTGATGCTACATCTGCTTTTGAAAGCAAAGGCAATTCGCGAACCTCATCCGCTGTAATAATTGTCACTACATTTGTATCAGTTCCAAAGCCAGCGCCTTCTGTTTTAAGATTGTTTGCAATAATCATATCGACATTTTTTCTTGCAAGCTTTGCTTTTGAGTTTTCAAGCATACGCTCTGTCTCCATAGAAAAACCGCAGACAATCTGATTTGGCTTCTTATTTGCTCCAAGATATGCAAGAATATCTTCTGTTTTCTCAAGCTCGATTTTTGCCTCTGCCATATCAAGCTTTTTAATTTTTTCTTCAGCCACAGAAACCGGTCTAAAATCTGCCACCGCAGCGCTCTTTATGATTACATCCATTTCAGATGACATAATCTTTACTGCATCAGCCATCTCTGCAGCACTTGTCACATTGATGGTATTTACAAACATAGGTGGTGCAATACTTACAGGTCCTGAAACCAGCGTTACATCTGCGCCACGAAGCATTGCGCATTTAGCGATAGCATAGCCCATTTTTCCTGTACTGTGGTTTGTAATATATCTGACAGGGTCAATTGCTTCACAGGTAGGTCCAGCAGTCACAAGCACTCTCTTACCTGCAAAATCATGTTCAAAGGCTACCTCTTTTAAAATGTACTCAAGCAAAATCTCAGGCTCAGGCATTTTTCCTGCACCTGTATCACCACAAGCCAAATATCCTTCTGCTGGTTCTATGATATCAAAATTATATTTCCGAAGTATGTCCAAATTATCCTGAACAATAGGATTTTCAAACATATTTGTATTCATTGCAGGACTGACAAATTTTTTACACTTTGCAGCAAGAATTGTCGTGGTAAGCATATCATCTGCAATTCCATGAGCAAGCTTTGCAATAACATTGGCACTAGCAGGTGCTACCATAAAAATATCAGCCTTCTTTGCCAAAGCTACATGCTCAACATTGTATTCAAAATTTCTATCAAAGGTGTCCACAAGGCACTTGTTTGAAGTTAAAGTCTCAAATGTAATTGGATTAATAAAATTTGTCGCATTTTTTGTCATAATCACATGAACATCTGCATGAAGCTTTACAAGTGCGCTAGCCAAGCCAGCTATTTTGTACGCGGCAATAGAGCCTGTAACTCCAAGAACTATACACTTTCCTTTTAACATAATCTGTCTCCTTTTACTGATAAAACCTTCAGATAAAGTAAAACGGCACAATTAAAATAATCATGCCGCAACTATTCTTTATGCTGTTTACTTGCCTGTATCAACTAGTTCTTTAATGGTCTAACCTTTTCTAGAACACTAAGCACGAGATATACGATAATCGCTGCAACAATTGCCTCGATAACACCGTTGAAGCTTATGATTCCGAGAAATCCTGCAACGATTGCATCTCCTGCCCATCCGCAAAGCTCTGCGTATGGCTCTTTGTAGAAAAGAAATACTGAACCCATAACAAGTATTGTATTTGTAAGTGAACCTGCAATTCCTGCTGAAATATAACCTAATGCCTTTGGACTCTTCTTAAGAGTAAGATACTCCATAAGTGCAAAAACAGCAACACCTATTGCAATCGCAATAACAAATGCCGTTACAGCAGAAACATCTTTCTGCAAATTATCGATAAAAAGCTTAACGCCAAAAACAAAAATCGCAGAAACGATTGCATTTATAATTGTTCCATAGGTCTTCTTCTTTTCTGAAAGAAGCACCTTTTTCATTGCCTTATAAAGGAAATAAGGAACAACACCTATTAAAATTCTAGGAACTAAAGCGATAAACAAGCTCTCAAAGATTCCTGGTACGCCCACCATCTGAAACGAAACAAATGGTGAAAAAAGGAACGATGATGGCTGAGGAATCAAAGTTCCTCTGATTAAACTGGTAAGTCCAAAAACGCCACCTACGAAAGCGCCCTTCTTTGGTCCTAAATAAAGTGATGCGATAATAACTGGGATATGAATTGTAGTTGCATTTATTACTACCAGTGGAATGAAACCAAGTGGTGTACATGCCAATACTACTACAATAGCACAGAATAGAGCTGTGAGTACTAACTCAACTACTCTTGTTTGATTTGATTCTTGCATTTTTCCTCCTTTTGGTAGAAGCCATATCGGTCTTCTCCTAGTAAAAATTTCTATTGCAAGTTTTAACAGCGTTAAAATATTAACACGCTTTACATTTCTTCACAAGATAATTTATACTTTGTAGCATGAAAAATACAATTTACATGGCGCCAATGGAAGGCGTAACAGATACAATTTTTAGAAATTCATTTAGAAAATACTATGGTGGAGTAGAAAAATACTTCACTCCATTTTTGTCCCCAAACAAGACTCACAAGTTTTCAACAAAAGAGCTAAAGCAAATTGACCCAAAAACAAACGATGTTGCATCTACAATCCCACAGCTTATGACAAACAAATCAGAGCATTTTATCTGGGCACTTAAACAGCTTATTCCACTTGGATACAAAGAAATAAATTTCAACCTAGGCTGCCCCAGTGCAACTGTAGTTACAAAGAAAAAGGGCTCAGGCTTTTTAGCTTTTCCTGATGAACTCGACCATTTTTTATATGAAGTCTTCGAGCAGCTTCCATCACTTGCGTCAGATGTAAATATTTCTATCAAGACTCGCCTTGGCAAAGATGATGCTGATGATTTTTATGAAATACTTGATATCTACAACAAATATCCTATCAGTGAGCTGACCATTCATCCTAGGATTCAAACTGATTTTTACAAATTATCAACACGACCAGAGTATTTTTCCTACGCTTATGAACATTCAAAAATCCCACTTGTATACAATGGCGATTTGAATTCATATAACGATATTGAAAAATGCTTTTCAAAATATCCAGATATAAAAGCCGTCATGCTGGGGCGTGGTTTAATTACACGCTGTGACCTCGCGACGAATTTTTTATCTGAAAACGCCAACAATTCCTTTGAGCTTACGAAATTTTTTGACTTTCAAAACGAGCTTCTTGAAAGCTACAAGGCAGAATTTTCAGGTGATAAGCCTGTACTTTTCAGGATGAAAGAATACTGGAGCTTTTGGACCAATAATTTCCCTGAAAATGAAAGAGAAATCAAGAAAATCAAAAAATCAAATTCCATCGAAGAATATAAGGCAAATTGCGCTTTATTATCAAAAAGATAGATTGTAGAAATGCCTTTTTTGATATAAAATTTATGTATAAATATGAAGCACATCAGCGATGATTTTTGACAAAAATAATGCTTCTGGATACTTCAAATTTTTAAACAATCATTTTGAACCAACATAAAGGATTAATATCTATGGCAAACAGAAACTCATTTTACAATCAATGTCGAAAAGAATATCCTGTTTTTTCCTACAATGGATACACCTACAATTACACAAATGATGGCCTTGATATCTCCTTTGATTTTTCAATTGATGGTCTTGCCAAATTCCACCCTACCTGGCACATTGAGAAAATCATTCCTAAGACTATCGCCGTAAACCGCGAGCTATTAGATGAGATGATTTTTTCGCTTGGTATGGTCGAGCTACTATTCTATTGGAAAATTTCATGTCCTGGCACCGTCATCATAAAAGACCGCAAGCTCACATCAAAGCAAATCGGCTGGTGGAAGAAGCTTTATTTCAATGGTCTTGGTGAATTCAATTATATCAACCAGATTGATTCTACCTTTGAGGATTTTATGAGCATAGTATGCAACGGCTCAGCAAAGGAAACTCGAATCAAGAATTCTACAGACAATCCTGGTCTAAAAATAGGTCATCCAAAGCCTGCTGTTGTAATTCCAGTCGGCACAGGCAAAGGCTCCTGCATCTCTTTAGAGTTACTAAAGAACAAAGCAAAAACCTATTGTTACACCATCAACCCACGTGAAATTTCATCAAAAATAATAGAAACTGCTGGTAATTCTGAAAACATCATCCACGCCACGAGAAACGTTGACAAAGCTTTAACCGACCTTACAAACAAAAACTATCTCGACGGGCCAACACCGTTTTCTGCAATCATTTCATTTTCAAGTATCATTGCAGCTTACATAAATGATATTGATTATGTTGCAGTTTCAAACAGAACAGTCCCTGAAGATAACTCTGATTCAGATATTTGCGTAAATCATCTTTATGCAAAAACCTTTGAATTTGAATCAGATTTCAGATCATACAATCGTAAATATTTTGGCTCTGGTGTCTACTATTTTAGTTTTTTGCGTCCGCTATCAAAAGCTCAAATCGAAAAGATCTTCAAGAATTGCACGGCATACCATCCGCTTTTCGACAGCATCGCATACACCAACGAAAATGACAATCTACCAACAACAGAATCAGAAGACAATCAAAATCAAATAGACGGCCAGCATGCACTTACTGACTTTTTTAAAAGCATAATACTAGAAGCAATAAAATAAGGTATACAATTATGATGAAAAATTATTTAAAAGAAATTATTACTGACAAAAAAATCCTCATCCTCGGATACGGCAGAGAGGGACGTTCAACCTATGCACTCCTAGAAAAGCTCAAAGGCTACCAGACCCTAGATATCTCAGATGCCAACAAGCAGGATGTCTTAATCGATGATACACATCATCTTATATATGGCGACAATTATCTTGATGTACTAAACGACTATGACGTAGTATTCAAAAGCCCAGGTGTAGTCCTCCCTAAATCAATCGAGGAATACACCTGCTTTATCACATGTCAGGCTGACCTTTTTATGAAGGTCTATGGCTGTCAGACAGTAGGAATCACTGGAACAAAGGGTAAGTCCACTACTTCATCTCTGCTCTATCACATCCTCAAAGAAAACGGCAAGGATGTTTTATTCGGTGGAAATATCGGTCTTCCAATCTTTGAAGTAATTGACGACATTAAGCCTACCACTACAATTATTTTTGAGCTTTCATGCCACCAGCTTGAATATGCTCATTTTTCACCAAAGAGAGCAATCCTCCTAAACCTTTACGAGGATCACCTCGACCACTATGGCACAATCGAAAAATACTGGAAAGCAAAGAAGAATCTCTACAAAAATCAATTAAGCGTAGACAAGCTTTATTGCAATCCAGAATTTCTTCCAGAAGAAGGTACCTGCAAATCACATATCATACCTATCACTATCGACATGCTACCATTCAAAAGCTGGGAAGAAATACCTGGTGCCACACTTCGTGGAAGTCATAACCTTTTAAACACATCTTTTGTTTATAATGTCTGTAAAGATTTTGAAATAAGCGATGCAGATTTCAAAGCTGCGCTTGCAACCTTTAAAACTCTTGCGCACCGCCTTGAATACTTAGGAAAAAAGGATGACGTGGATTACTATGATGATTCAATCAGCACCACTGTAGAATCTGCCAAAAACGCCATAAAAGCCATTCCAAACGCTGGAACAATACTTTTAGGCGGCATGGACAGAGGAATCGACTACGACCCACTTGTAGCCTTTTTATCTACTACAAGCTTAGAGCACATAATCCTCATGTACGATTCAGGACTAGTCCTCTATGACAAATTAAAAGAAACAGCACCAGCAGATTTTCTTGCAAAAGTCACCTACCAAAAAGACTTAGAATCAGCTTGTCACTTTGCAATGAAAAATGCTTCAAAAAACACTGCAGTTATATTATCACCTGCCGCAGCAAGCTATGGTGTATTTAAGAATTTCGAAGAACGTGGAGATGCTTTCAAAGCTCATATTTTTGGGAGGTAAATCTATGCCAGCAGACTTCAATTCCATCAACAGACAAACACGCGTCTGTTCAAATTGTGGACGTCGAATTCCACTTTCAAACAAGAACGACCTTTGTTTAGAGTGTCAAAAAAATCTCCTCTTCAAAGATGTCAAAGAATACATCCAAAAAAACAACGTCAACGAATTAGAAGTTGCCGAGCACTTCAACATCGACCGCGCCATCGTCAAAGAATGGATCCGAGAAGGCCACCTAGAATACAAAAACAAATACGAAATGTAATATGCCTTGGGTTGAGGGGGAATTCCCAAATCCTGTGGCTCGTGTCATCCATACTTACATTTTTGCTCATACCGTTCACTAAGAAAATTAGACAAGTCCTTTGCAAGATTTTTCCCACCGTCTGAGAAGTTACATCGTGTGCCTGCTCAGCCTTCCGCTGCCGTCCATGGCAGCG
>JAZLJM010000032.1:0-4369 GCA_045617805.1 Pseudobutyrivibrio sp. | reverse complement strand
TTTTTCTTAATTCTATCTTGGGCTCTACTCATTTCGTCTTCCTTTGCGATAAAGTTTTTCTTTTATTTTACCCTATCGCAAAGAAAGATGCTTGAATTCAAGGAATTTAGTGCGAATTATTTTTACCTTTCAGAACTGAAGGATAGTAGATATTTAAGAACTGTTATTTTTCTAAAGAACAAGCTATAATATATATTATGAGAAGAATCGTACTTAATGTTATATAATCGTGCAGTTTTTATTTCGGCATTTATCGTGCAATATTATTCCGCAGCAAAAATCATGTTTTTTATTTACAGTACTAATCTAATTTATGATGGAGGTGACGAGTATGAAGAACGAAATAGAATTAACCGACAAAATCCCACCACGTGAGATAAAGCCATATGAGCATCGCACTAAATATCATGAGACAGATCAACAGGGCATCATTCATCATTCAAATTATGTGAAGTGGCTTGAGGAAGCCCGCATGGATATGATGGATCAGATGGGACTTGGCTTTAAGCAGATGGAGACAATGGAGATCCAGTCCCCTATTTTGTCGCTTTCTATAGAATATAGAAGTCAGATAAAATTCGATGAAACTGTACTTATCGAAACAAAGCTGGTTTCCTATGATGGTCATGAAATGGAAATCGAATATCGAATTTATGATAAGAAAACTGGCGAAGATAAAGCCTTTGCAACTAGCAGACATTGTTTTGTAAACAAGTCTGGAGCTCCGATTTCTATGAATAGAATTTATCCGGAGCTAGAGACCAAGTTTTTTGAATTTTCATAGCCAGCACGACAATGTTTAAATTGAATAGACCAGATAACCTGCATATTTTCTGCGTTATTTAGTCTTGATGTTATACTAATGAGCAGCTACTTCAACGAATCCATAGTGAATCAAGAAATATGGGAAGTTGCTGTACACAAGTAAAAATGCATATGTAAGCGTAAGAATCACCAATGCGTATTTTATCACTGATAAAGCTTTCGCGTTGGTGATTTTTTCTATTATTAAATCATCATGTAATTTCTCGACAACAAGCACTACAGCAAGCGCCAGCGCAAAAATGAAAGGCAAGTAGTATCTCGCCTGGCTGCCGCCTAAATAGCCACGACTCAAAAAGGTGCCCCATGCAGATTTAAACTGAATAACAATTGTAACGAGGCAGGATACCCACGCCGCTAAGACCGGCAAAACCAAAGGACAATTCTTTTTCCTGAAAAATGGAATAATCAAAAGAATCGGTGTAAACCAAAGCAATTCCATCACAATACCTGTTTTTGTAAAAACTGATGCTTTTAGGAAATTGGCAAAGGTGCCCACTATGCCTGTCCACGAAAGCCAGAACTGCTTAAAATAAAAGTGCATATACTGAGAAAAATCCATCACCATACGTTCAGCAGGATCTGTGTAATAAATAGTACTTTCAAAATATTCTCGCGAACAAACCATTTCAAGAGAAGGCTGAATTGTCTTGTAGCGCGAATAAATTATACCAAGATATAATAATGCAATTGCATACACTGGAATCGAGCATAAAAAGGCTTTGTTCAAAGAATTTTTTACACTTTTTTCGCGAATCATCGTATAGAAAAGGACGATAAGTGCCATAAATACGCACAAAATCGCTGTGGTCATCTTTGTCATAAGTGAAGAAGAAATTCCAAGCGCAATCAAAAAATATGTAAGAATATTCCTCTTTGATTCACAAAATCTAAGCAAGCCGATTATGGTTACGCATGCACAAACAAGTGCAAGATTGTCATTTGTAACAGCGCAGCCCTCGAAGGAAAGCATTGGTATACAGGTTGCTGCTGCTGCATAAAACAGATGGAGCCAAGGCTTGCTTTTGTCAATTCTGGAGTATCCGATATACAAAAGCAATACCAAGCCCACTGCGAAAATCGCCAGGCTGGCATATCTTAATGCATCCTTATTTATCTGAAACACATGATATTCCTCGGTATCCTTAACAGCGTCCACCTGATTTAAAATCCAGTAATAGAGCGGCGGATGGCACACATAATTGCAGGTTGGCTTACGGTATTCATACAAGTCAACTGACCACTTGAGTGGATCCGGATTTAGAAGCTTCATCATCTCATAATCAGGAATAATCAGCTTTGAATCATGAAGATAAACTACATAACTGATATGAGCAGACTCGTCTGGAGAAGAGCCAGCCTGTGTATCATGATAAAACAGACTTTGTGCAATTGTATAAAAGAAGAAAAATACATAAACTGCTAAAATAAACGCTTTTCTTCCCTTTTCCTTTTTTGAAAAAAATACTGATAATATGGCAAGGACAACAAAAATGCCCAATATCAGATATGCAATTACACTTGCGCTCATGCCAAACTCCTTAAGCTCTATACTTATAATTCTATAATTGATAAATCATTTACTACCTGACAACTCATTGTATTTTTATATACAAAATTACAATAATTCAGATGTCAAAATACATCTTCATAAGGCTTTTACCCCGCATATGGAATCATATCGCCAAATATCTCCATTTCATCAACACCGTCGACCATAATTCCCCAGCCCTCTGATTTTGTCTCGTACTTTATTTTTATCTTGTCACCATCTGGAGTAACCATTGTGATAATGCCATCATCGTTTGTCGAACATGGATAAAGCTTTGTTCCAACAGGCACCTCTTTGCCGTCAGCATCCTTAAAAGCTTTTTTTACTTCAATATGGCCGTAGGTCTCATTATAATCAGGCTCGCCAGTGCATCTGTAGCAATCCTCGGCTGTGCTTACTGGCTTCAAGCCTACTTTTTCATCAAAAACATAATCACGTTCAACACCATAGGTTCCAAAAATATTTACTCTTGATGAAAGTGTAACCATATCGTAATACATAATCGACAAGCCTTCGCCAATCTCCTGAAGGAACTCAATCTTATCACCAAGCTCATAAATCATCACGCCCTTCCAGTCGTTGGAATCATCTGTCTTTACAAACATGTAATTATGACCATCCTTGTGGACAAATAATCCACTGTAGCCTTCATGAGCCGATTGTGTGCCTACATCAACCGAGCTTTTTCCAGCAGAAAGTGTCGCACCTGTGATATATTCATAGTTCTCATCATACTGTAATTGAAACGAAATCTCTTCCTCAGTGCCATCACCATTTAAATCAACCTTTGGTGAATACCAGTAATCCTCCAAATCGATTGTGTAAAAGTCTTCAGTTGGAAGATATTTTTGTTCAAAACTTTTAATTTCTTCATATGGAACAGTAATGAAAACCTTTCCTGTTGCATAAGGGGCAATCTCATACTGTGGAAAAATAACTGTCAAACCTCTTCCATCAAGATAAAATGGCAGCGAACAGGTATTATCAGAAAAATCAGTTTCAATTGTATCCTTGTATTCTTCAAAGAGGCTCTCTTTAATATTTTCATTTGCGTCAATATATGAAAAAATATACGCCTTTACCTCTGCTGAAATATCGCCTAAATCTGTGAAGTCAAGTAGCTTGCCAGTCTGAGTGTCAAAATTGTAGGTATAATCGATTTCTCCGCCATGCGCACCGCCAGAATATGCGTACTGCACTAAATTGATAGAAACCACCTTATCATCGCTACGTCTTAAAACAGGCTGCTTGTAATCAGTGTAATACAACTGATTGTAGGTCCCGTCATCCACAAGATTATTGTTGTATTCTTCGCTTTCAGCCGACTCTTCCTCAAGTCTTGCGCAAAATTCCTTATAGTCATCATCAAAAACTTTTTTCACCGAATCATTCAATGTTGCATAACATTCATTCTCAACCTCAGCCTGCACTGTCCAGGCACTAAGATACTGCGAATCAAATTCTGGATAAACTGTAGTAAATTTGATGCGAGGGCACTCGCCTGCAGCCTCCTTATCAGCTTCTGAAGCCTTCGAATCATCAGCAGCTTCATCTGTCATCTGGGTGTCTGCGACATTTGAATTTGCAGCTTTAGTTGCGCCACAGCCAGCCATAGAAAATACCATAATCGTTGCCATTATTAAACCATATGCCTTTTTTTTCATATTCTTCCTTTTCCTCCTAATATATAAGTTGTAGGGAATTAAGATACCTAACAGCCAGTTAGGACTTATTCCTCTCATTGTTTAAGCTGTACAATGTATAGGCATAGGTCTGACCCACAACTCCTTGGACCCTATTGGCGTCCGTACGAAAGCCAGTCAGCCAGCTTATCATTTGCAGCCGTTCGGTTTATGTAGGTTGGACTGCGTGTTTGTATGTCCGGTTGAACACCCCAGGAGATTGAATAAGCAATGAGGAATGCTGGATACCATGCAAATTCAACTTTATGGAGGAACCATTTATGTACAACGCAGTAGGAATTGATGCTTCTAA